>CAIVPY010000562.1 GCA_903907885.1 uncultured Bacteroidota bacterium | reverse complement strand
AGGCAATACTGATTTTACTTCATACCCGTAAAATGGATGAATAGATTCTTGTTTTTCTTCAAAATCAACTTTTTCATTTTCTATAAGCTCTGCTTCATCAGTTGATTGTTGATTTTGTATTATTTCCTTAACTGTTTCTACAATTGTATTTGTTGTATCGGCTGCCTTTTCAAAAATATCATTTTCCTGAACATCTTCAATGTTAGCTTTTTCAGCCCTCTCTCTTATTAAATTTCTAATAGTTAAAGTAAATTCATCTTCTTCAACTTCTATTAATTCATTAGTTTTTTCAATAGGCGTTTGAATACTAACATTTATTATTTCATCCTGTTTTTTGGATTCAAGCCAATCCATAAAATCTAATTCTTTTGCACTTTCTTCTACGTTAGGAATGTGCTCAACTTCATTTGTTTCATCCTCAACTATATTGTCTTCTACCTCTAAAGTGGTTTCTATAATAGGAAGTTCAATTGTTTCTAATTGAGATTCTGAATTATTTTCAACAAAAACGGTTTGAGGTTCATCTATAGTTGCCGTTTCAATGTTTTGTTCAGAATCTGTAACATTCAATAAACTTTCAAATGAAGGAGGGGTTGAAATAGGAGTTGTATCTTCTTCTTTTTCTGGATGGACAACGCTGCTTGTTGTTAATGTATTTGAAGACGCTTCATCTATATTAATCAAAATTTCTAATGGCGGCTCAATTTCATTGATAGGGTCAGATTCTATTTCTTCAACTTGTATGGAGTCTATCGAATTATATAAATGCTCTGGGGTTTCATTTGATAAAGTCTCAATGCCAGATGTATTATTTAATATTTCTTCGTTTTCATTTGATGCTATTGGAGCAAGGTTTTCAAAAATAATTTCTTCAACAATCACATGGTAGTTGGTAGTTGGGTTGACATTTAAAGTTTGATTTTCGTCTGATAATGATCCGAAATCAAAATCCATCAAAAGGTCATCATCATCTAAATTAATAAGTGAATCTTCTCTGATATTTTCAAAACGAAGCATCGTACCAGTTGATTCAGCCAAATTGACTTCTGGCTTCAAATCATCAGGCACCATATTCATTTCTAAAAAATCTTTATGTGTTGATTCTTCTTTGAGCAACTTAGCTTCGTTTCTCAATTCTTCGTCAAAAGCTATCTCCGCTTCATCAAGTTCTTCTTTATCTTCTTCTAAAGTTTCTTGGAAACCGTCCCACTTTGTTAGGTGATTAATTTCTGTTTCAGCTTCGGTTTCTACTTTTTCAATCACACTTTCTACAAAAATTGAATTTGTAATCTCTGAAATATCTTCAGTTTTAGCTATTTGGTCCTCTCTAATGTTATCTATTACTTCTTCAACACTAATTGGAATTTCAGTTTTTGGTTGTTCTTCAATTGTAAAAGGTTTATTTTCAAACTTAAGGTCTTCTATTTCAATAATTTCTTCTTCAATACCAATAAAATCAGGTTTCGAAATTTTTTCGACTCTTAGTGCAGTTGGGATTTCGGCCATCATTTGATGCTCATCAACACTTTTTAAGGGAAGGTTATTTATGATTTTGTAAAGCACAGATCTGTCTCCTGTAACCAAGGCCGTTGTTTTTAACTGCTTTTCGTATTCGTAATGCTTGTTGTTGCTCATAGCCTTAGCCAAAAGCACATTTGCTGAACTAAAATAAGGATACTCTTTTACAATGTCTTTAAGCATAGCAATATGATCGCTACTTAGTTCATTATAATTTTTTAGCAAATGTGTAAATTCCTGCTTATTCAAACCTTACTTTTTTGTAGGCAATGTAAGAAAATATTTACCATACAAAAGCTATAATAATCAACAAGATGTTGGTGTGGGTTCAGATTTATATCTTGAGTAGAATTTACGATGTAAATTGTAGGTTCAAAAGCCCTTTTTATTGATATATCCAAGGCTTGCCAGTAAAGTCTCTGTATAATAAGTATTTCTTTCGCATTTGATTGTATTGCTGCAAACCAGATTGCCACGATTGACGAATATTATCTTCGCTTTCCCCTTCGACAATCTGCTTGCGAAGCTGCGAAGTACCAGCTAGTTTGTCGAAAAAGAGAGTGAAGAATAGAGATTTATCTTTCTCAACTTTGTATAATTCTTTCAGCCAATACAAATTAATTTTCAAATCAAAATACATAAAATTTTTAGCGTATTCTGAAAGCAAAAAACCTTTGCAAAGGGTGTCTTGAAAAGGTGGTTTTTCAGCTATTCCAGGCAAATTAATGGGGGTAAATGAATAATCACCAATACTGTTGTTCGGTTTCCCTAAACATTCAAATGGTTTATCCGTACCTCTACCTAAACTTACACTTGTTCCTTCAAACAAACATAAACTTGGATACAGAAAAATAGATTCTGCTGTTGGTAAATTTGGTGAAGGTTTCACAGGAAGTTTATACAATTGGTCGTGGGTGTATTTATCACATTTTACAATTTGCAATTTGCATTGTATTGAATCTTTCAACCAACGCTCACCATTAATCATTTGGGCATACTCGCCTACCGTCATACCATGTACAATCGGTACTGGATGCATGCCAATAAACGAGTGATAGGCAGTATCCAAAACAGGACCATCCACATAGTAACCATTAGGGTTTGGCCTATCTAAAATCAATAAAGTTTTATTACTTTCGGCACAGGCTTCCATCACATAATGCAGGGTGCTTATGTAGGTGTAAAATCTTGCTCCCACATCTTGAATATCAAAAATTACCAAATCGCATTTTGCTAATTGGGCTTTTGTGGGCTTTTTGTTTTTTCCATACAATGAAACAATTGGTAAATTTGTAGAGGCATCCACACCCGATTTTATTTTTTCACCTGCACTATGGTCTCCTCTGAATCCGTGCTCAGGAGCAAAAATGTTAAGTATCTTCACTTTTCTTTTCAATAGTGTATCTACTAAATGGGTACCATTTACCATGGATGTTTGATTGACTACTAGTGACACTTTTTTGTTTTTTAAAAGTTGCATATATTCATTCATACGTTCTGCTCCTACAATTATCTGCGCTTGCGATAAGTTTGACAAACACAATGAAAAAAGTGTAAAAAGTGCAAAACGACTATTAAAAATCAAACATGAAATTAGCTGATTAGCTTGTCTGTGGCTATGGTTGAAGATATTATTAAACATACTAAATATTAAATCTTGTATAAATAAATTTTGGCAAACTATATTCGCTTGCGCTACAAAGAAAGTAATTATTTGAATTTAGCTTATTTTATATCTCAACGCTTGAGCAAAAAAAGCGACACTGGTTTTTCTAAACTCATCGTTCAGATTGCCACTCTTGCCGTTGCGCTTAGTATTTTGGTAATGATTGTTGCCATTGCCATCTCGCGAGGTTACCAAAAAGAAATACAAAATAAGGTAATTGGTTTTCACGGGCATATTCAAATTACACCCCTTGATTTAAACAACAGTATCGAAGGAATGCCTATCAGAAAAGACAGTATTTTTGAGCAAATGGCTAAAGGCTATGAAGGTGTTGTGCATTTTGAACCTTATGCCACCAAAACGGGCATCATCAAAACCAAAAATGATTTTAAGGGTGTGATTTTAAAAGGTATTGACCCTAGTTACGATTGGACTTTTATTCGAAACAATTTAAAGGAAGGTAGTGTTTTTAGTTTATCTCAAAATAAAGTTAGCAATGATGTGGTGATATCAAAAACTACTGCCGACATACTAAACTTGCATTTGAATGATGCCATGTATGTGTATTTTATTCAAGACCCACCTCGCGTTAGGAAATTCAATATCGTTGGTATTTTCGATTCAGGATTGAGAGAATTGGACGAGATATATGCTTTTGTAGATATGCGCCAATGTCAGAGGCTTAATGCTTGGGGCGATAGCCTTATCAGTGGTTATCAAATAAACACCACTTCATTTGCCAATATTGACAAGGAACTTGATAAACTCAGCAATATTACACCATATACCATGGGACTTCAGAGTGTGAGCAGTACCTATCCTTCTTTGTTCAGTTGGTTGAGTTTACTCGACACAAATGTGCTTATCATCATCATTCTGATGATTGTTGTGGCCTGCATCAACATGATTACTGCTTTGTTAATTTTAATTATTGAACGTAGCCACATGATTGGGATTCTAAAAGCCATGGGAGCTAAACACTTACTCATAAGCAGAATATTTCTTTTGATGGCATCACGCATTATTTTGCTTGGGCTTTTAATTGGCAATGCAGTAGGTATTGGATTATGCTTGCTTCAACAAAAATTCGGTTTTATCAAACTCAATCAGAAAGATTATTTTATTAGTCAAGTGCCGATTGACCTTTCTTTTGATGTAATAGCTGTTATCAATATTTTCTCATTTATCATCAGCGTGTTGGTTTTGCTATTGCCCTCTTTGTATGTAGCAAAAATTAAACCTGCCAAAGTAATTAAGTGGGACTAGAAATGGAGCAAGGCAAGAGGAGATAGGGAATCTAGAAACCTTTTAATTTATTAATATAAAAAATGAAAAACGGAAACAGACAATTCATATTTATTTTCATTACCATACTGATAGATGTTATCGGTTTGGGGATTATCATTCCTGTGATACCAAAACTTATTAGAGAACTCAGTGGAGAAGGGTTAAGCGAGGCCTCTCGATACGGAGGGTGGCTTATGTTTTCTTATGCCATTATGCAGTTTTTGTTTTCACCCATATTGGGTGGTTTAAGTGATAAATTTGGCAGAAGACCTGTATTGCTTATTTCTTTATTTGGACTAGGTATTGATTATATATTTATGGCTTGGGCACCCACTATGGCTTGGCTTTTTGTTGGTCGAATCATAGCTGGTATTTCGGGTGCTAGTTTCACTACAGCAACGGCTTATATAGCCGATATTAGCGCACCTGAAAAACGTGCACAAAATTTCGGTTTGGTAGGTGCAGCTTTTGGACTAGGATTTATTATAGGTCCAGTATTAGGTGGCACCTTAGCTCAATGGGGTTCTCGTATTCCTTTTATTGCCGCATCTATTCTTACTTTGATAAATTTTCTTTATGGTTATTTCTTCATTCCAGAATCTTTAGATATTAATAATCGCAGAAACTTTGAATGGAAAAGAGCTAATCCCATTTCGTCATTGTTCAACCTTCGCAGGTATCCAGCAGTTTCCTCTTTGGCAGCTTGCCTTGTGATGATATATATTGCTTCGCATGCTGTTCAATCTAATTGGTCATATTATACCATGCTAAAATTCAGTTGGAATGAAGCTATGGTAGGCTATTCTCTTGGTTTTGTGGGAGTGTTGGTTTCATTGGTGCAAGGAGGATTAATTAGGATAGTAATACCCAAGATTGGTCAGGTAAAATCTATATATGCTGGATTGGCTTTCTACGGAATTGGTTTGTTGCTTTTTGCCTTTGCCTCTTCAAGTTGGATGATGTTCGCTTTTTTAATACCCTATTGTTTAGGAGGCATAGCAGGGCCAGCATTACAAGGCTATATTTCAAGTCATGTGCCCGCTAACGAACAAGGTGAATTGCAAGGAGCTTTGACAAGTTTAATTAGTATAACCTCAATAATAGGTCCTGTGCTAATGAATGGCTTATTTGCTTATTTTACTTCTGCCGAAACACCTTACTATTTTCCAGGCGCACCTTTTATATTGGCATCAGCACTAATAGTAGTAAGTATTGTATTGGCTGTAAAATCCTTTACAGAGACTAAGGCTTAAAGCAGTATATTTGAATCAATCTTTTAAGGATAAAAAATAGGCCTACTTTATGTCCACCCATATTTTTTGAAATTTGAAAATGATTGATAACAAGAAGAAACATAAATAATGGAACTAGTAAGAGCAAAAAAACATTTAGGGCAACATTTTTTGAATGATGAAAGTATCGCTTTTGAAATTGTAAATTCGTTTAACGAAAAGTGTACAAGCAAAGATGTCTTGGAGGTTGGGCCTGGTATGGGTGTACTTACACAATACCTCTTGAAAAACGAGTCGTTTCAAACGTGGGCAATAGATATAGATTCTGAATCGGTAAAGTGGTTGAAAGAGCATTTTCCTGTGCTTCAAGAAAGACTTATACTTGGCGATTTTCTTCAAATAAATTTTAAAGATTATATTAAAGGTGAGTTTAGTTTGATAGGTAATTTCCCCTACAATATATCTTCTCAAATTGTATTTAGGTTGATTGATTGTAAGGCTCAAATACCTTTGATGGTGGGCATGTTTCAGAAAGAAGTAGCTGAAAGGTTATGTGGCAAACCTCGCACAAAAGATTATGGAATTCTGTCGGTTATCACACAAGCTTTCTTTGATGTTGAATATTTAATGACTGTTCCTGAACATGTTTTTACCCCTCCTCCCAAAGTGAAATCGGCAGTGGTAAGGTTTACACGAAAAGAAACCTCTTTAGCTTGCGATGAAAAGAAATTTAGACAAGTAGTGAAAACAGCCTTCAACCAAAGAAGAAAAAAATTACGCAACGGTCTTTCGTCTTTTAATATTAGTGATGAAATTTTGAAAGAGTTCATTGATAGGAGGGCTGAAGAGCTTTCGGTTGATGACTTTGTAAATTTAACCAATATAATAATTGCAAATCAGTCTTAATTTCACATATTTGAATCATGATTAAAAATATTTTACTATTCGGATTTTTTAGTTTCATGCTTTTGGCATCTTGCTCAAAAGATAACACATCAAGCACCTCAAATCCAATTGATACTGCTAGTCAGCAAAAAATACTTGAAATAAAAACCAGTTTTGGTAATATGTACTTGTGGTTGAATAAAGAAACACCTTTGCATCGCGCCAATTATTTAGCACTAGCCGATAGTAACTATCTTGATGGAACTACATTTCACAGAATTGTTACCAATTTTGTGATACAAGGTGGCGACCCAAACTCAAAAGATGCTGATAGCACAAATGATGGTACGGGAGGACCCGCCTATAAAATTCCTGCTGAAATCAATACTACCTTATTCAAGCATGATTATGGAGCTGTGGGGGCAGCCCGAGATAATAATACAGCAAAAGCTTCAAGTGGTTCTCAATTTTATATTGTTGTAAACAAAGCTGGGCAAGCAAATTTAGATGGTAATTACACCGTGTTTGGCAAAGT
>CAIVPY010000561.1 GCA_903907885.1 uncultured Bacteroidota bacterium | reverse complement strand
GTTTTGACTACTCAAAAAAACAATTTTATTTGCTTTGTCTTTTCTACTTTTATCCTCATTATTACATTCAGTTTGTGAATAGTTTTTTCACACTCTGACGTTAGCTTAAAACTAAATCCACTTTTACAATACATGGTGCCCCTTGGGCACATTGCGAATACGCTAAAGCGTGTGGATGGTAAAGTTTTTATAATTTTCATTTTGTAGCTTGCAGAAAAGCTTCAAACAAAGGACCAGAGCATATTTAGTTAGATTGAATAAACTTGTTTGGGGATAGGGATAAATTTACTTGTTTTGCAGTGTGAAAAAATTGCTTCAGCACAATAAAACCTATTTCATCGCTTATCTTTTATTGTTTTCAGTGGCTCTTGTCATTCAGTTTTCGTATAGCAAAACTGATATTTCCATCTTCATAAACGCCCACTATTCTGATTTTCTAGACTTTGCATGCCAATACGGAACCTATTTGGGTGATGGACTTTTTGTTGTAATAGCTAGTTTGTTGCTCAGTTTTTATAATAAAAAAATGGGGGTTGCTAGTGTATTTTCCTATACCATTAGTTCGCTTATTGTGCAAGGCTTGAAGCACTTGGTTTTTGATGATAGAAACCGTCCTTCAAAATTTTTGGATATGAACCAAATGCACGTGGTGCCTGGTGTTGAGATTCATAATTACAACAGCTTTCCCTCGGGACACTCGGCTGCTGCCTTTGCCTTTTTTACGATATTGGCTTTGTTTTACCAAAAGCCCGCTTTTCAAATACTTTGTTTGTTATTGGCTATTTTCACTGCCTATACCAGGATATACTTATTGCAACACTTTTTTCAAGACACACTCGTAGGCTCTGCCATTGGTGTTACCACAAGTGTATTGGTATATGAATGGATTATCGAAAGAAATAAAATAGCCGCGATTTCTTTAAAAAAATGATAAATGCTTCAACTGATTAAAAAATATGATTATGCAATGGTGGCTTTATGGGCTTCTATCTTGTTTCTGCCTTTTTTGGGAGCTGTGCATTTGTTTGATTGGGACGAGATAAACTTTGCCGAATCGGCAAGGGAGATGATGGTTACAGGCAACTATCAAAAAGTGCAAATCAATTACCAATCGTTTTGGGAAAAACCTCCCCTATTCTTTTGGCTTCAGGTAATGAGCATGAAATTATTGGGGGTGAATGAATATGCCGCACGATTCCCAAATGCTGTGGTTGGTATCATCACCTTAGTGTTGGTGTACTCCATTTCAAAAAAACGTTTTGGAAGAAAAATCGCTTTTCTGTGGGTGTTTTGTATTACAGGTTCTATCACCCCTCATTTGTATTTCAAAAGTGGCATCATAGACCCGCTTTACAACCTATTTATTTTCTTGGCTGTTTATGTGCTTCATCTTTTTTCGCTAGAAAAAGATGAGAAGAAAAAAACTTCTTACTCCCTCCTACTAGGCTCAGCCGTTGGGCTTGCCATATTAACCAAAGGGCCTGTAGCACTTATCATAGTGCTGCTTACATTGTTTGTTTATTTGGCATTCACTTCCTTCAAATTTTTCTTTTCAATCAAACATTTCCTGTTGGTTACTATCACAGCCCTTGGCATTAGTCTGTTTTGGTTTGCCTTTGAATTGTATAGCAATGGTTTTACTTTTATCAATGAGTTTGTGAGCTACCAAGCTGATTTGTTTAAAAACCCAGTAGCCGATCATGGTCAGCCTTTTTATTATCACCCATTGGTGCTTTTGTTTGGAGCTTTTCCTGTTTCCATTTTTGCACTAAAAGGTTTAGTAAAAAGAAAACTAGAGGCAAGCAATCCCCAAGACAATTTTCACCTCTTTATGATGATTTTATTTTGGGTGGTTTTGATTTTGTTTTCTATCGTAAAAACAAAGATTGTTCATTATTCGTCATGTTGCTACCTCCCGCTCACATTTATGGCTGCACATCAATTAAATGGTTTCATATTTGGCGATAAAAAAATAGCAAAATGGCAAATAATCATGTTTGCTTTTATAGGATTGACATTAGCTATACTGATAGGTATACTTCCATTTATAGATGTCCTAAAACAAAACATCATTCCACTCATTAAAGACGATTTTGCGGTGGCTTGTTTAAGTGTGGATGCCCATTGGAATGGATATGAATTTTTGTTAGGTAGCATTCTGATGTCTATTGTGCTTGTTACTTGCTACTATTTATTCAGAAACGAAAGTGCCAAAGGATTTATACTAATACTATTTTTTATAGCCACCTTTTTGCCCGCTCTGTTAAGATTGGTTGCCCCTAAAATTGAAGAGTATTCTCAGCGACCAGCCATTGAGTTTTTCGAGAGTATTAGCGGTCAAGATTGTTATGTGTGTTCTCTTGGGTATAGAAGTTATGCCACTTATTTTTACGCTAAAGTAATGCCTCAAAGCAATTCAAAATACCATGATGAAAGTTGGCTAAAAACGGGAGATATAGATAAGCCCACCTATTTTGTGATGCACGTAGGAAACTCGAAAGACCATGTAACTGACGACATGCAATTTCTATACACCAATGGGGGTTTTGAGTTTTATAAAAGAGAGGTTCCTACAAAGAAACCATTGAACTAATACTGGTAATATTTTACAGTAGCATTTTTCTTTTTACTAAAAGCTATTTCTGTTTTACTTTGTGGTTGACGAGAATAAGCGAAACCAACAGAATTACTATCTGATTTAATATCTTCCCAATCGGCCTTGCTGGAGAAATCTTCTGAAAACTCACGCTCTTGGTCTATGG
>CAIVPY010000560.1 GCA_903907885.1 uncultured Bacteroidota bacterium | reverse complement strand
GTCTACTTATTAGTTCGTCACCCAAACAACTTCTCAATATTACTTTAATAGGCCCTACACAAGCAGGCAAAAGCACTATGGCTAACTTGCTTTTAAATACCAATTCTGCTGTTGTCAGCCCATTAGCTAGCTTTACAGTACAACCCCACGGCTTTTGCCATGGATTAAGTCTTGAGTCATGCTCCGAATTGCAGCAGTATTTTGGTCGTTTTCAGCAAATACACCAATCACATATTTCAAGAGATCGTTACGACTGTTACTCATTAGATGAAGTTACTTCAAATTCACCCTTTTTACCCAACTGTATACTTTGGGATACACCTGACTTCGATTCTATAGACTCAGCAACTTATAGAGAAGGTGTTTTTCGAGCCGCAGCCTTGGCTGATATCGTAATTATAGTTGTTAGTAAGGAAAAATATGCTGACCAAACAGTTTGGGATATGGCAACCATGCTTGAGCCTCTACAACAACCAACTATTATTTGTTTAAATAAGCTAAATGAAGGCACAGAAGCGCTATTAATAAATTCATTAAGAGAAAAATGGATAATTGCCAGAAAAGATGACTTCCCAGACATAGTACCTTTATTCTACCAAAAACAAACTGGAATCCCTTTTTGGCCCAAAGACAAACATACCCTACTTAAAGAATTAGTCAAAAAAACTAATTCCAAGATGCACGCTCAATATGAACAAGATCTTATAAAAAAATATTGGCCTGAATGGATAGAACCCATTAATGCGGAGCACAAAGCGCTAACTAATTGGAAAGAACTAGTCGAAGAAGGCATTTGTGATGCCATAGAAAATTATCAACGTGATTATTTAAACCATCCACATCATAACGATACCTTTCAAAAAGCTTTAGTAGAGCTCCTTAAATTATTGGAAATACCAGGCCTTTCCAAAATACTAACGGGGGCACGTAAAACAATTACTTGGCCTGTAAGGCAAATAATGAAATTAGGACACCAGAAACAACCAATTGCCGATAATAGCCTAGAATTAACTTTATTAAACCAGCTTGCAGAACATGTTTTAATTCAACTCGCTGATAAGTTACTTGATCATGCAGAACAACCTTATCAGAAACAATGGTGGAAAGAATTTAGTCGTCTATTACGTAGCCAAAGGCAAAACATACTAATTGACTTTAATTATGCTGCAACTGCTTACCATGACTCATTCCAACAAGATGTAGATAGCACAGCGCAGCACTTGTACAATAAACTACAAGATCAGCCTTTATTATTAAATGGCTTACGCGCAACTCGTGTTACTGCTGATGCAGCAGCCATTGCATTGACTTTTCAAATGGGTGGAATTGGTCTGCATGATTTTTTTTTAGCCCCAGCAATACTCGCCATTAATACCCTATTGGCAGAAAGTGCCTTAGGTAGCTATTTGCAGAAAAGTGAACTTACCTTAAAAACCCATCAATACAATACCGTAAAACAGAACCTCTTTGTCAACATCTTAAGGTTAAAGCTTTAAGCCCTACCTGAGCTATTATCAACAACAAATCATTTCAATATTTCTGCTGCTCAATTACAGGCGACAGCAAATAAACTTAGCGAAAAACG
>CAIVPY010000559.1 GCA_903907885.1 uncultured Bacteroidota bacterium | reverse complement strand
TATTTAACTAAACCTTTTGACCTTGAAGAATTGCTTCTTAGAGTTAATAAACTAGTTGAAAAAAGTAAAAGAATTCAACATACTGATATGCCTATAGTTTATCACTTTGGACCCAATTGGATAAACTTTGAAAACTTAGAAGCACAAGGTGTTACAGGGAAAATAGCTTTAACAAAAAAAGAAAGCAAATTGATGAGAATGCTTATCGAAAATAGAAACAATGTGATTAGTAGAGAGCATATTCTGAAAGTAGTTTGGGATTATACTGTTATACCAAATACCCGTACGATCGACAATTTTGTATTATCACTTAGAAAGTATTTTGAAGATGACCCCAAAAATCCAAGATATATCAGATCTGCTAGAGGAGTAGGTTATAGATTTGTTGTAGAATAAAAAATTACCTTTTCAAATAAAAATAAGGGAGGACTGCACTTGTTAGTACCTCCCTTTACTATTTCAACTGATTTGAGTTTTCAACAAACAGATAGGTATAAATATTAAATTTAAGTTTTTTGTAGAGCCTAAATAATCTATTTTTGTGTTGCGCAAAAATCATGCTTAAACAAAGTTTACAACAGAAGCTTCAACAAAAGTTATCACCCCAGCAAATACAATTTATTAAGTTACTTCAACTTAGTACTATCGATTTTTTGCAAAGAGTTGACTTAGAGATGATAGAAAATCCTGCTTTGCTTAGTGCCAAAGATGAAGACTCGTTGCCATCTGACGACCCAAAAGCAGAAACAGAAACCTCCAATGAAGTTGAAGAAGACCGTTCTATAGATGACTATATGATGGATGAAGCATACGATGTAAAAGAATATGTGAATGACGAATATGAATCAGATGGTTTTCACCTAAGTGATGAAGGAGATGAAGAAAGAAAAGAAACACCTATAACTGAAACAGAATCATTTCATCAACATGTTCAGGAACAATTTAATTCGATAGCAGAAGATGATAGAGAGTTGGTAATAGGTACTCAGATTATAGGAACAATTGATGATGATGGCTATTTAAGAAGGCCACTGGAGGCCATTATTAACGACCTTGCTTTTGCTCAAAATTTAGAAGCTACTTTGACAGAAATGGAAATCTGTCTTCAAAAAATTCAAAAACTTGATCCCGCAGGAATAGGAGCTAGAAACTTACAAGAATGCCTTATCATACAACTTAAACGAAAAGATTTTTATAATAGAGCAATTGAATTAGCCATTGATGTTCTTGAAAACCATTTTGATGATTTCATAAAAAAACATTACGACAAACTCATCAAACAACTAAAAATAAACGAAGAACAACTAAAAGCTATTATTCATATCATAACAAAACTAAACCCTAAACCAGGTGATAGCATTAGTAGTGCTAGGGCTCAATTCATTACGCCCGACTTTATATTAATTAACGACAATGGTAAATTCTCGGTATTACTTAACTCTCGCAACGCTCCAGATTTACGTATTAGCCGCTCATACATGGAAACGATGAAGGGTTTTGATGAAGCAAAAAATCCAACTAAAGAACAAAAAGAGTCTGTTCAATTTATTAAACAAAAATTAGATGGAGCTAAATGGTTTATTGACAGCATTAAGCAAAGACAAAACACATTGCTTCATACCATGAATGCCATTCTTCAATACCAAAAAGCCTATTTTGAGGAGGGTGATGAAACCAAGCTTCGCCCAATGATTTTGAAAAATATTGCCGAAGCTACAAACCTTGATATTTCTACTATTAGCCGTGTGGCCAATAGTAAATACATTGAGACAGAATGGGGTGTTATTCCTCTTAAATTTTTCTTTAGCGAAGGTATTAGCACTGATGATGGTGAGGAAGTAAGTAGTAGAGAGGTTAAGAAAATTTTGAAAGATGCCATTGAAGCTGAAGATAAAAGCAAGCCTCTTCCTGACGAAAAGTTGATGGAAATTCTGAAAGAAAAAGGCTACAACATAGCCCGCAGAACTATTGCCAAATACAGAGAACAACTGAATATACCTGTTGCCCGCCTGCGCAGAGAAATGTAGCTTTGGCTTAAATTGAAAAGATTTTTCTGGAGTTTTCGGTAGTTATTTCAGCTACTTTGGCTATGCCAATACCTTTCAATTCTGCTAATTTCTTAGCTATATCAATTATGAAAAAACTCTCGTTTCGCTTACCTCTGTGTGGCACTGGTGCGAGGTATGGAGAATCGGTTTCCAAAACCAGATGTTGCAAATTAATATCAGCAATTGCATTGTCTAAGCCACTGTTTTTATAGGTTAACACACCACCTATACCAAGGTGAAAACCTAATGCCACAATTTTTTTGGCTTCTTCAGCATTGCCACTAAAACAATGAAAAATGCCTCTAAGTTTGGGATGTTTCATTTCCTCTAATAAGGCTATCAAATCGGTATTTGAATTTCGTGAATGAATAACAATGGGTAAATCTTGCTGAATAGCCCATTGGCACTGTTTTTTGAATGCAATGATCTGTTGATCTTTAAATTCAACTGACCAATAAAAGTCTAAACCAATTTCTCCAACAGCATAAAACTTCCTTTTTTTAAACCACTTTTGAATTTGAAAAAGTTGCGATTCGAAATTTGCATCTACTGAACATGGATGAAGGCCCATCATGGGATAACAATTTTCTGGAAACTGCCAAACCAAATCAAGCATGGGTTGGATGCTAGCTGTTTCAATATTGGGTAAGAAAAAACGGGTTATCCCATTTTTTATGGCCTTTTCGATGCTTTCTTTTCTGTCATTATCAAACTCTGAGGCATATAAATGAGTGTGGGTATCCGTAAAAATCATTTGGCAAAAGTAAATAACAAATTTTTATTTACTTTAAGATTTTATCTGCAAATTTGCCACTCCATTTTTATATATGAATCAGTCAATTCCATCAGGCAATTTAGCCACACTTGAACAATCACAACAATTAGGTCTTAGACCAGAAGAATTTGAAAAAATCAAAGAAGTATTAGGGCGTGTACCTACATTTACTGAAATGAGTATTTATTCGGTAATGTGGAGCGAACACTGTTCTTACAAAAATTCAATTGTTTGGTTAAAGACATTGCCCAAAAAAGGTGAAAAAATGTTGGCTGAAGCTGGAGAAGAAAATGCAGGACTAATTGATATTGGTGATGGTTTGGCTTGTTGCTTTAAAATCGAAAGCCATAACCATCCAAGTGCTTTGGAGCCTTATCAAGGTGCTGCAACTGGTGTTGGCGGTATTAACCGTGATATTTTTTCTATGGGTGCTCGACCAATTGCCCAATTAAATTCATTGCGTTTTGGAAATATTGATAATGAAAGAACAAAATGGTTAGTTCGCGGTGTGGTTAAAGGCATTGGAAATTACGGTAATGCTTTTGGAATTCCTACAGTTGGTGGCGAAGTATATTTTGATGATTGCTATCAAATAAATCCATTAGTAAATGCCATGAGTGTGGGAATTGCAAAAGTTGGTAAAACCGTTTCAGCCATTGCCGAAGGCGTTGGAAATCCGGTTTATATTTTTGGTTCAGCCACTGGTAAAGATGGTATTCATGGAGCTGCATTTGCTAGTAAAGATATTACCGAAGATTCAGCTAAAGATTTGCCTTCAGTACAAGTTGGTGATCCTTTCTGGGAAAAATTGATCTTGGAAGCTAGCATGGAATTGTTAGAAACTGATGCAATTGTTGGAATGCAGGACATGGGCGCTGCTGGTATTACTTGTTCTACAAGTGAAATGAGCGCTAAAAGTGGAACAGGCATGAAAGTTTGGTTAGACAAAGTTCCAATGCGCCAAGAAGGTATGAAAGACTGGGAAATTCTTTTATCAGAAAGCCAAGAACGCATGTTGGTAATTGTGAAAAAAGGAATGGAAGCCCAAGTTGAAAAAGTTTTAGAAAAATGGGATTTAACTTATAATATTATTGGCGAAGTAACCGATTCGGGCCGTGTTCAATATTACATGAACGATGAATTGCGTGCTGATATTCCTGGAGAAAGTTTGGTTTTAGGTGGAGGCGCACCAGTGTATCATCGTGAGTATATTGAACCCAAATATTTTAAAGAAATTGAAAAGTTCGACATCAATTCAATAAAAGATGTCGCCCTGAACGAATCCGAAGAGCATTCTGCAATTAAAGTTGCAAAATATTTAGCAGCTCATCCAAATATTGCTTCAAAAAGATGGGTGTACAACCAATATGATAGCATGGTGGGAACCATTAACCAAACTACCAACGCACCAAGTGATGCATCGGTGGTGAAAGTTAAAGGAACTGATAAATCAATTGCTATGACAGTAGATTGCAATAGCCGTTTTGTTTGGGCTGATCCATTTGTAGGTGGACAAATTGCAGTAGCAGAAGCAGCGCGTAATTTGGTTTGTGCGGGTGCCGAACCTGCGGCCATTACCAACTGTTTAAACTTTGGAAATCCTTATAATCCGGAAGTATATTACCAATTTGTTTATGCCATAAAAGGCATGGGTGAAGCTTGTAAAAAGTTTGATACGCCAGTAACAGGTGGAAACGTAAGTTTTTATAATCAAAGCAGCGATAATGATGCAGTATTCCCAACTCCAACCATTGGTATGGTGGGTTTAATTGGCGATAACAAAGCACATATGACCATGGATTTTAAAAATGCAGGTGATGTGATTTATATGCTAGGAAATAGTAAAAACGATATTGGGTCATCGCATTATTTGGCACACTACCATAAGGTACAATACTCGCCAGCACCATACTTTAACTTAGACGAAGAACACAAATTACACAAAGCTTTATTGGGTTTAATTAATGGTAATCATATTGAATCGGCACATGAT
>CAIVPY010000558.1 GCA_903907885.1 uncultured Bacteroidota bacterium | reverse complement strand
GATTAACTTATGTGAAATAGGAATTTTAAGCACCGATGAGATTTTCTCTGCAAAATTCTTTACCAAATCACCCGATTCCGTTGGTGGTACATAAACTATTAAATCAATCTTTGGGTCTCCGTAGTATTTTCTATATGCTTTCAATGTTAACCGTAATAGCCAGTCAGGAAAATCTCCACCTCCTTCATATTTGGAGTGTCGTAATGCAGCACCAACATTTGAAACGCCATAATACGATGCCGCCACACCATTGATAATATTGCTTCGCTGCGTTTCTACTTCCAAAACAGGAAAGAAAGTTTCTCTAAATTCCTGCAGTTTTTGAATCAGTACTTCGCTACTAACAATATTCAGATTTTGCTTGGTATCATTATCACAAATACCGCAAGCCGTTTGTTTTTCATCACCCAAATAGTTACACAAATACTGCATACGGCAAGAAGTAATGCCTGTATATTCAAGCATCCTATCCAATTCTTGATTTTGTGCATTTCGCAATGTTTCAAATGCTGATAGGTCTAAAGCTGGTGCATCAGGATTGAAGAAATACTTTTTGCTTTTACCTGAAATTTGTTCGTTGATTATTTTTTGGTCAATTAAATCTGCCAGTATTACGCTTACTTGTGTTTGTTTTAAATTGGTGGCTTTGATAATTTCATTTCGACCTAACAAAGACTTTTTAGTAACTGCAATTACCTTTTCGTATTTTGATACCGATGGCTTGCTACCATCTATAAAACTTCTTGGCAATTCCTGGTCTTCTTTTGGATTGTATAGTAATATGGCAAAGGCTTCCTGCCCATCTCTTCCCGAACGACCAACTTCTTGATAATAATGAATTGGCGATTGCGGAATTTGAGTATGAATGATGAAACGAATATCTGGTTTGTCAATACCCATACCCAAAGCATTGGTTGAAACAACGCAATCGTATTTGTTATTGATAAAATCACTTTCCACTCGCATTCTGCTTTCGGCATCCAAACGACCACTGTAAGCTGCTGAATTAAATTTTAGAAATTGAAGCCAGTTGGAAAATATATCAGTATTGGCTTGGGTGCCTGTGTAAACAATGCCCGTCTTTTTTAACTTTGGTAAATACTCTGCCAACCAAAAGAATTTTTCATCTTCACTCGCCACTGTAACAACAAACAGTTTAATGTTTGACCGAAGCAGTTGCCCCCTGATTGGAATTAAATCAGAACCGACTTGCTCAATAATATCTGCCTGCACTCTTGGTGTTGCCGTTGCTGTAGTAGCCAAAACTGGAAAATTCTTTGGCAATAAGCGAACAAGGTTTACAATCCTTCGGTAGTTAGGTCGGAAACTCTGTCCCCACATGGAAATACAATGTGCTTCGTCAATCACAACCATTGCAATCTTCATTTCTCTTGCGGCTGTTATCCATGTGGCATTTTCCATGCGTTCAGGGGCAATGTAGAGAATATCAAGTTGGTTTTTTTGTGCCTGTGCAATAAGTTCAGCGTTTTCATGGTCTTCCTGATTGGAATTAATGGCTGCTGCCCGAATTCCTTTCTCCTGCATACTTCGCACTTGGTCTCTCATTAAAGCGATAAGTGGTGAAAACACAATGGTAACACCTTGTAATTGGGTAGCAGGAAATTGAAAGCACAATGATTTTCCAAAACCTGTTTTTTCAATAAACAACACACGCCTACCTGACAACAGATTTTCAATAACCTGCCATTGCAAATCATGAAACTGTTTGAAACCAAACAGTTTTTGTAATTGTATTTCGGCTTGTTGTCTTGTCATTATTCTTCTTCAATTGATTCAACATCGCCAACTAAATGCACATCACCGTTTAGGACTGATTCCATTACTTCGTTGTTGCACAGTTTGAAAAATATTTTGGCGGCTTGTTTACTGGTTATATTAAACTTATCTCCTTTTTTATTGAACTTTAAAAACTTGCTCAATTTAGGTCTTGACTCTATTTGTTTCTTTACATCTTTAAATGGCGTTGTCCAGAGTAGACCACCAAAGTCCACTGCTTTTAATTTTTTGGCAAAGCCAAAATCATCTTTCAAAAAATCGGTTAGTTTTTCAAATCCTTCAACAATATCAATTTCACTGTCCTTTAGTGATTGTATTACTTGCTCTGACTGACGATTTACACGTTCATCAAATTTTATTTTTCTTT
>CAIVPY010000557.1 GCA_903907885.1 uncultured Bacteroidota bacterium | reverse complement strand
GGCAATGTCCCTTGCTTGTGTGCTTGGGTTACAGCTTACATACACTATCTTTTCGGAACGCATTTCCTTTATTTTATTCACCACATCTTCATGCATTCCCGCACGAGGTGGGTCGGTAATAATCACATCGGCCTTGCCATGTTTGGCTATCAGTTCATCATTCAGCACATCTTTCATATCACCTGCATAAAAGTGGGTGTTTGTAATATTATTCAAACCCGCATTCACCTTGGCATCCTCAATAGCAGCCTCCACCGATTCAATACCAATCACCGATTTGGCATTGCGTGCCACAAAATTGGCAATACTTCCCACTCCTGTATATAAATCATACACTGTTTCTTCGCCCGTTAATCCAGCAAAGTCGCGGGTATGGCTATAAAGCGTTAGCGTTTGTTCTGTATTGGTTTGAAAAAAGGATTTAGGTTGGATATGAAAGGTTAAGTCTTCTAATTTTTCAATAATATACTCTCTTCCCGAAAATACATGAACATCCAAATCGTAAATGGTATCGTTACGCTTGCCATTTATTATATACAGCAGTGATGTCAATTCAGGGAAAGACTCCTTCACATGTTGCATCATTTTTTGAATATCCTCTGCATTGTTTTCTTTGAAAACAATAATCACCATCCATTCGCCAAGGCTTGTATTTCTTACAAACATAGAGCGAAGGAAACCCTCTTGCGAGCGCGCATTGAAAAAAGTGAAGCCATTAGCAACGGCAAAATCCTTCACACAATGCCTGATTTTATTTTGCAAATCGTCCATCAGGTAGCAGATATCTACATCCAAAATTTTATCAAACCTACCTGGAATATGAAAACCAACCCCAGCATGCTCATGGGCAGCCATGTTTTCTTTATCGCCCATGCTATCAAGCCATTTTCGGTCGGTAAATGAAAATTCGAGTTTGTTTCTATAGTGAGTTATGTTTTTAGGTCCTACAATGCTTTCTAATGCAGGGAAAAGGAATTTTCCAATACGCTCAAAGGCATCGTGCACTTGCTGTTGTTTAAATTTTAGTTGTGCTTCATAGCTCAGGTGTTGCCATTTGCAACCCCCACACAATCCAAAATGCGAGCAAAAAGGTTCAACCCTATCAACTGATTTTTCTTTTATTTCAATAATGGTGGCATTGCAATAGCTCTGCTTTTTTTCGTGAATTTTAAGGTCAACCACATCACCAGGAGCGCCAAAATCCATAAAAATTACTTTACCTTCGTGCCTTGCCAATGCTTTTCCTTCGGCACCTGCCGCCTCAATGGTAATGTCGTTTAAAAATATTGGATTTTGTCTGTTTACTTTGCGTTTCCCCATGTCTGTTTTGTAAAAGAGGGCGAAGGTAAAGAAAATGCTCTCTAAGAATGATATAAAAAAAAATAAGCATTGTATTTATAAATTCTTATTTTCGCAGGCTTAAATTTAAAAAAGCCTTGAGGTCGAAAGAATACATGATTGAGTTTCCGAAGCTTAGAGCGGGTACAAACCAATTTGAGTTTAAGGTTGACGAAAAGTTTTTATCAGAATATGAGTATTCGCCTGTAAAACAAGCAGATATTACTATTTTGCTGAATCTTTTCAAAACCGATAACATGCTTGATCTTGACTTTTCGTTGAGTGGCACGGCCAATGTGGTTTGCGATACTTGCCTAGCCGCAGTTGACATGCCCATCAGCCATGAATTTAAGCTAGTTATTAAATTTAGTGATTCGGAAAACCTTGCAGATGATGAGATTATATATCTGAACCGCGGGGAACATGAATACGATTTGAGACAATTTTTGTATGAAAGCTTTGTGATAGCCATTCCAACCAAAAAAGGTTGTGATGAAGTGCCTGAACCTAAACCATGTAATAAAGATGTTTTAGCTAAAATAGGTTTTATAACAGT
>CAIVPY010000556.1 GCA_903907885.1 uncultured Bacteroidota bacterium | reverse complement strand
GTTATCATACTTGGTAATTGTACCAATTCTTTTTGGCATTCTTTATTTACTATTTATTCAATTAAACTTAAGATCTATTTATAGAGTTCAATCTTCAATAATGTCGTTCTTCATAGTAGTATCTTATTTTTTTTATATTGAATTTAATAACCTACTAACAGAAGGAGAGGGAATTATCTTCATATTTAATTGTGTCATTCCTTTTATAATTAGTTTTTTCCTTTGCCTTTTTGTACTACTTACTCCTAAAAATGGTAAGTTCTCTTATTACAATTAATATTATATGATGAGGAAGCTAGTATTAATTATATTATTAGTTACTAATCTTAATACTTCAAAGGCCCAAACAAATAGTTATCATTTAAATTTATTAAGTAATTGGAATAATCCTAATTTAGCTAAAGTAGATGCTTTAGGTAGTATTTGGAACGACATTACAGGTTGGCATGATACAATTAAAAACAAAGAGTATGTAATAGCAGGTACTGGAGACTCAATCTATTTTTTTGATATCACAAACCCTTCCCAAATATCTTTGGTTGACGTTGAAGATGGTAAAGCCCGTGGAGCTATCAATAGAGATTATGAAACATACAGTCATTATGCCTATTGTGTAGCCGATCAAGGTTATGCAGCACTTCAAGTTTTTGATTTGAGATATTTGCCCGACTCTGTACATAGGGTTTTTGAAAGTGACAGTTTGGGAATGAACACACATAGTATGCACATTGAAGTAGCTAGTAAACGACTTTATATGTGCTCAAATAAATTTGGAAGACCCGCCACGTATAGTAGTGCAATGGATATATTATCTCTTCAAAATCCTGAATTGCCTACCTTTCTTGCCCATCTTGATGTTCCTAAAAATATTAACGGTCAACCTGTTTTTAATAATGTACATGAAGTATATACAAGAAACGATACAGCCTATTGTTCAGCCGAATATCAAGGTTTGTTTATTTACGACCTAACCAACCTTCAACAACAAAAATTATTGGGGGTAATAACAAATTATGCGCAAGCTGGATACAATCACACTTCGTGGTTGGATAAGAGTGGCAAATACATAGTTGTTAATGACGAAGTGCCCACAGGTTTAGCTGCCAAAATTTTTGACATTTCTGATATGCATAATCCTAAATTGTCAAGTTTATTTAACTCTCACCCAAAGGCTACTCCACATAACTGCTTTTGGATTAACAATTATATTTATCAATCAAGCTATCAAGATGGCATATATATCTGGGATGCTAGCGATCCAAGCAATCCAAAAGTAGCTGCATTTTATGATACATACCCTCAAAATGATACTATTTATAATCCTACCTATGAAGGTTGTTGGGGGGTTTATCCATATCTACCTTCTGGTAATATTATTGCAAGTGATAGAGCCAATGGTATTTTTGTATTAAAGCCAGATGCTTCAATATCAGGAATAGGATTGGCTGAAATTAATACATCCCAATTCTATGTTTATCCTAATCCAGTTTTGGATAAGTTACATCTTATTTTTGATGACAAAGCAAAACAAGTTAATATTCGATGTTATACTGCTGTTGGCGAAGAGGTTGTTATCAACTTGGATGAAAGTATTAAACATCAATTTATTGATGTCGGTAATTTTAAACAAGGTATATATTTTATTAAATTTCAAAATGATAAATATTGTAAAACAATAAAATTCATAAAGGAATAGTGGATGCAGTATCACACATTATTTAAAAATAAGTAACTTTTTTTGCAACTAAATTATTTCTTTGTACATCGTAAGTTTATGAAAAGAATCGTATTAACTATTTTAAGTTTTTTGGTAACAACACTTGTTTTTTCTCAAATAAAACAAGGGCCCAAAATCCAATGGGAGGATGAAAATTGGAGTTGGGGAAAAGTAGTAATGGAACTAGGTACTGTTATTCATACCTACAACTTTATTAATGTAGGTGATGAGCCAGTTAGAATTACAGAAGCTTCACCTAGTTGTGGTTGTACTGTAGCTGAATGGACTTTGGAACCAGTTATGCCAGGTAAGTCAGGATATGTTAAAGTTAAATTTGACCCAAAAGGAAAATTAGGACACAATTCAAAATATGTAACTGTTAAATCTAATGCCAATTCTACTATAACCAATCTTACATTAAGCGGTGACGTAATATCCAATAGTTGGCAAAAAAATAAATACAAATTGCAGTATGGAAATATAGCTGTTATTACTAACAATGTACAAATTGGAAACATAAAAGAAAATAGCAGCTATTCATTTGAAATACCACTTGCCAATACTGGTAAAAAACCTATTAATATTAAGAGAGTGTTAAGCGCACCAAACATTGTGGTTACTCAAAGTGATAATGTAATTAAACCAGATGAAGAAATAGTATTATATTGTGTTTATACACCTATTAAGCCTACTATTTATGGTGAAAATACACATGAAATAAGAGTGTATTCAAACGATGATACTTTAGCTATAAAATCATTTATGATTTCGTCCATTGTAGCACAGGATTTTTCCAAGTTAACTAAAAAACAATTGAAAAAGTCTCCAATTATAGTTTTAAATAAAATTGAAGAGCAATTTGGCACTATATCGGATGAAGACACAAAAACTACCATATTTAAAATATTTAACAAAGGCAAATCAAATTTGATACTTCATAAAATAATAAGTCAATCTGAGAGCTTAGAAGTTTCATCGGATAAAATGATTGTTAAAAAAGGTGATTTTGCAAGTATTACTGTAAAATACTCTCCTAGAAAATATATTGGTGTTGATGAAAGATTTATCAATGTAATATCAAATGACCCTAAAAATAGTAATTTTTCTTTGTCTATAAAATCGTATGTACTTCCTGCAGAATAATTATTTTTTTATTTTTGTCGTTTAAAATTATCAAACATTATTTTATGAAAAAGTGGACTATTATAGCCATTAGTTTTATGGGTGGTATTGCTGGAGCTTTTGTTTTTTCTAAGTTAAAACCCAATACTGTTTTATATCAAGTGAGTACCGAGGGACAAAACAGTGTTAGTTCGGCAAATTATAAATCTACAATGCTTGAAAGCAGTAGTTTTATTAAAGCCTCCAAAGATGCAACACCCGCAGTAGTATTTATTAAAACTTTGAGTAATCAAAGAAACTACGTTGACCCATTTTTTGATTTTTGGAACAATATGGATTTTTTTGGCAGAAGAGGGCCTGTGGCAAGTAGTGGAAGTGGAGTTATACTTACAGATGATGGTTATATTGTCACAAACAATCATGTAGTTAAAGATGCAGATGTGATAGAAGTGATCACTAATAACCAAAAACAATCATATAAAGCAAAAATAATTGGTACAGATCCTTCAACTGATTTGGCATTATTGAAAATCGAAGGTTCTAATTTACCGCACTTAACGTTAGGAAATTCAGACAATGTAGAAATAGGTGAATGGGTTATAGCTGTGGGTAATCCATTTAATTTAACCTCAACTGTAACAGCTGGAATTGTTAGTGCAAAGGGCAGAAACATAAATATCGTAAATAATCAGTTTCCCATTGAATCATTTATTCAAACGGATGCTGCTATTAATCCTGGAAATAGTGGTGGCGCATTGGTTGATTTAAATGGAAAGTTAATTGGTATAAACACAGCCATCGCATCAAACACAGGAAGTTACAATGGATATGGCTTTGCCATCCCTGTAAATATTGTAGCCAAGATTGTGAAAGATTTGGTAGAGTTTAAAGAAGTTCAACGTGGTTTTACAGGCATGGACGTGAAAGATATTGATGCTGAATTAGCTAAGAAATTAAATATTAATAACAATCTAGGTGTTTACGTTTCGTCAGTTTTAGCTGAAGGACCAGCTGATAATGC
>CAIVPY010000555.1 GCA_903907885.1 uncultured Bacteroidota bacterium | reverse complement strand
TCTTCTTTATTATAGTTACCTCCTTATACTTTACTTTACCTCATAAGTATAGATGGTTTATGTTATTAATGGCTAGCTGCTATTTTTACATGTCGTTTATCCCAATCTATATTTTAATACTACTATTCACTATCATAATTGATTATTTCGCTGGTATTTATTTAGAGAAATTTCAAGGAAAAAAACGAAAAACATTCCTCATTATAAGTTTAATAGCCAATGTTGGCATTTTAGCTGTTTTTAAATACTACAATTTTATTAATGATAATATTAGTAGTTTCTTAGGAATTTTGGAACATAAAAATCCTATTCCCTATTTAAGTATTATTCTTCCTATTGGTTTATCCTTTCATACTTTTCAAGCAATGAGTTACACCATTGAAGTGTATAGGGGTAATCAAAAAGCCGAAAAGAATTTTGGGATATATGCACTATATGTTATGTTCTATCCACAGTTAGTGGCAGGTCCCATTGAAAGACCCCAAAACTTGTTGCATCAGTTTTACGAAAAACATGAATTTGACTATGATAGGGTAGTGCAAGGATTAAAATTAATGCTATGGGGCTTATTTAAAAAAATTGTCATAGCTGATAGACTTTCAATATATGTGAATGCTGTTTATAACAATCCAGACCAACATTTCGGTTTTACGTTAATATTAGCCACTATATTTTTTGCATTTCAGATATACTGCGATTTTTCAGGCTATAGCGAAATTGCCATTGGGTCTGCTCAGGTGATGGGTTTTAAATTGATGACCAACTTCAAAAGGCCTTACTTCGCAAAATCGGTTTCCGAATTTTGGAAAAGGTGGCACATTTCATTGTCAACTTGGTTCTCAGATTATCTATATATTTCTCTTGGTGGAAATAGAGTTAGTATTCCTAGATGGTATTTTAACTTGTTTTTTGTATTTCTAGTAAGTGGTTTATGGCACGGTGCTAATTGGACTTTTATAATTTGGGGAGCTTTAAATGGATTTTATTTAATATTTGCCTTACTAAAAAACCGATTTGTAAAACCTTCTGAAAAAAGCAGGCCTAAAATTATTAAAAGTGGTTTTAACATCATTAACATCTTTATTACTTTTGCTCTTATTTGTTTGTCATGGGTTTTTTTTAGAGCCAACTCAGCACATGATGCTTTTGTTATTATCCGCAATATGTTTAAAATTAATATGCCTTTTTATTCAGGAGGTTGGAAAGAAATTTTTTATGGTTTAGCTGGACTAACTTTCTTAATATACATTGAATTTAAGCAAGAGTTTTCTTTTAACATTGAAATGGGTCTCCCATTGAAATCAATCTCAATTGTTAAAAATTATTCATTCTATTCAATGCTGTTATTAGCAATTTTTATAGTTGGGGTTTTTGATAGAGGACATTTTATCTATTTTCAATTTTAAAATGCATTATCAAAAATTCAGTATTCGTTTAGTTGTTTTTTTATTTATAATATTTGCCTTCGATTTCTGTCTTGAATAACTATAGCTTTATGGATTAAATATTT
>CAIVPY010000554.1 GCA_903907885.1 uncultured Bacteroidota bacterium | reverse complement strand
CCCGACTGTTTTTGAAATACAGAATAATGATAATCGGCACCAGCAATTCCATCCTTCTTTAAAACTTCCGGTGATAGATCGCCCTCTAGGTATTGGGTGATGGCAGTTGGATTTTTCGCTAATACCGCTTTTAAAATATCATAATCAAAACTGATATACACTACCATTTGCTCAGCCTTTAATTCTTTTACCAAATCAACCACTTTTACCGCAACAGCCTTAGCCCTTTCCTTACTAATATCTGATGGTTTGATTTCACAAATCAACCTTGTATGGGTATTGTTTTCCATTCCTGCTAAAATATATTCCCTCAGGGTAGGTATTTTTTCTCCATTCGAAAGTTTAAAAGCAAGCAGGTCTGCATAGGTTGTTTTTTCTATCGGAAGTTTATTGAAGGAGGGATCATGATTAATAACCAGAATCTCATCTGCAGTCATTCTAACATCAAATTCAGAACCGGTGCATCTTAATGCAATCGCTTGTTTAAGAGAGGCAATCGAATTCTCCGGGAGCTTGTTTTTTTTCCAGGCACCCCGATGCGCAACAACTACATTGTTTTCAAAAACAATATTCTTTTTTGCTGTATGGCTGAAAACAGCGCAGGAACTCATAAAAATACTGATTGAAAGGATTAGATATAAACGAATACTGGCTGAAGTATTAAACATGCTGATTATTTGAATATTGAAACATACCTAAAAAAATAGGAATTGTTATTTTTATAAAATTAAGAAAATCTTAATCAAAATATTTTAACCCTTTATCACAATACAGACATTTATTTAGATAAAATAATCATAGCCAATCCCGCTATATACAAAACCAACATAATGTTTAACAAAGGTTTTGTTCCAACAGGTGCTTTATCAAATTCTTTCCACACATAAATACCCCATAATGCTGCAACAACTGTTGCCCCCTGGCCAAGGCCGTAAGATACTGCAGGGCCTGCTTTACCTGAAGCTATAATGCTTAAAGACATTCCTAAACACCAAATAGCACCACCCAAAATACCAATCAGATGGTCTTTAGCAACTGTTTTAAAGTATTGGGAAAAAGACACCGCAGTACCAACAAATGGACGTTTCATTTGAATAGTATTAAAGACAAAACTGCTCATCACTACGCCGATAGCAAAAACTACAAGTGCAGTGTAAGGAGTAATCTTACCTACTTCTGGAATTTGAAAATTGGAAATCATTGACCCAGCTACATATTTATAAAATAAACCCATTAAACAGCCACTTACTATAGACAAAATCAAACCTTTTTTTGATACCCCTTCTGCAGAATTTGACTGCAATTTTTGGTATGCTTTTGCATTAAGTATTATTGCAATGGCAATTAATAAGACACCTCCAAATATTAATACTGGATTACCCTGTGGGGTTGAAATATAATTAACAATAACACCTAAGACCAATGCAATCCCAATACCTACAGGAAAAGCAACAGACATTCCTGCAATAGCAATAGCCGCTACTAATAATATATTTGCAAGATTAAATATTATCCCTCCTGCAAATGCGGATAAAAGGTTGCCGGTTTCAGCCTGCTTTAGATCTTCTAAAAAAGAACGCCCTTCAGATCCATTACTTCCCAAAGTAAAAGCAAGTACTAATGTAGTAAGTAAAATGCCAAGACCGTAATCCCAATAAAAAAGTTCAAATCGCCAGTTTTTGGTAGTAAGCTTTGTAGTGTTGGCCCAAGAACCCCAACAAAGCATAGTGATTACACAAAGAAGAATCGCCAATCCATAATTTTCTACAATATACATATAGCATGTTTTAAGTGATGATTATTTATAAAATGATTTCTGTTCTAAAAGGAATAGATGTTTGGGCGCCCAATTTTGTCACAGAAAGAGAAGCCGTTTCAATAGCAAATTTCATGGCAGTTTCCCATCCTGAACAAACAGAACCAATGGATTCTCTGCTTATATTTTCTAAAATCGCCACTGCTATAGCTCCACTAAAAGTATCCCCGGCCCCTGTTGTGTCCAATGCCATAACTATTGGCGCAGGTACCATTAATTTTAATTTATCATTTTGAAAATACGCCCCCTTTTTTCCCAATGTAATGATTATATTTTGCACGCCTTTCCCCAAAAAAAATGTTGCCGCAAGCGCTGCAGTACACTCATCTGTGACCAAAATTCCGGATAGCAGAGTCGCTTCCGTTTCATTAGGAGTCAGCAAAAATAAACCCTCTAGCAATTCATCACTTAATGTTTGAGCAGGTGCGGGATTGATAATAACTTTTTGATGATTGAGTTTTGCAATCTTTGAAACCGCATTAATTGTTTCCATTGGAATTTCCAGTTGCATTAAAATAATTTCCGCTTCTGAAAGATTTTTTACCTGCTCAATATCGAATGGTAAAAGTTTAGCATTTGCACCAGGAGCTACAACAATGCAATTCTCCCCTTCTTCATTTACCATAATTAAAGCAGTGCCTGATGGAGTTTCTTCATCAACGAAAATATAATCAGTGTTAATATTTTCTTTTTTAAGCCCAGCTATACTTTGTTTTCCAAAAACATCATTTCCCACTTTTGCAACTAATGTAACATCGCCCCCCAATCTTGCAGCAGCAACAGCCTGGTTAGCACCTTTGCCCCCCGCATTCATAAAGAAAGTGCCGCCCAGTATTGTTTCGCCCGGGCTTGGAAGCGATTGTGATTTCACAACCATATCGGTATTAGAACTGCCAATAACAATTATTTTATTTTTACTCATACCCTTTCTTTTTTTTATTAATAGATCTTTTTTATTTCCCGAAAGCCAATTTATACTGGCTGCTTTTTTTAGGGGCTG
>CAIVPY010000553.1 GCA_903907885.1 uncultured Bacteroidota bacterium | reverse complement strand
CCTTATCTGTGAATCAACATATGGAGGTAGAAAACATAAAGTAGAAAGAAGTGCAGAAGAAGAAATGTTAGATTATATCACCCAAACTTGTGTGAACCATCGCGGAAGGTTGGTAATTCCAGCTTTTAGTGTAGGGAGAACACAATCGGTAGTTTTCACCATCAACCAATTAAAAAAGCAAGGTTCAATCCCTTCGCATTTAAAGGTTTTTGTTGATAGTCCCCTAGCTGTAAAGACAACAGGAGTTTATCAGCGATATGCAGATATTTTAAATGAAGAAGCACAAAACTTCATGGCAGAACATGGCAGTTTATTTGAATTCGATGGAGCTGAATACCTCGATACGAAAGACGAACATAATGAGCTACTACATTATTACGAGCCTTGCGTCATCATTTCGGCAGCGGGCATGGTAGAAGGTGGGCGTATACAAGAGCATGTGAGCAATAATATCGAAAATCCTTTTTCAACCATTTTGATTGCTGGATTTTGTGCAGAGGGTACTTTAGGATATCGTTTGTTATTGGGGCAATCTCTTATTCGCATAAAAAACCGCGATAGAAGGGTCTTTGCGAAGATTGCACAGACAGATGTATTCAGCTCGCACCCCGACCATGATGAGGTATTTAATTATATCAGCAAAACCATTAAGCCAAATTCGAATGAAACTGTTTTCCTCATTCACGGAGAAGAAATACAACTTTTAGCTATGAAAAATGCGTTGCAAGAAGTAGGCATTAGCAAGGTGGAGATACCTGATATGATGCAGGAATATATGATCTAATTAGGAATTAAGAACTGATAATTACGAATTAAATAAAATGATCAAATAACTAAATTAAAAATTATTGAATAAGAAAATGTATAGCAAATTGCAATTGACTTTTTCAAAATTGAACGTCTTTGCGAATCCCGATTCCGATGTGTCGGAACGGGGTGAAGCAATCTCCTAATAAATCAGATGGCTTCGTGCCTCGCCATCACACTATAGGCGCATTTTATTGAATTATGAAGGAGGTCTAATTAATCATTAAAACAAATTCTTAATTTAAAATTCATAATTAAAAAAACATGGAGTGGAGCATTACACCAATAAAACTTGAACTTAAATACACTTGGAAACTTTCGCGCAATTCGAGTGACAACAAAATCAATTATTTGATAGGCGTTAAAGATGGGCTTCATTCAGCTCAAGGAGAAGTAGCACCCAACATACGTTACAATGAAACACCTGAAGTGATTGAATCAGCTTTTGAAAATTTTAAAAGTAAAGCTTCAAAAGTTTTCAATCAAGGTTTGGGAATAGAAGCTTTCACAAATTTGCTTAATGAGCTTGATTTACCGCATGCACTGCGCTTCGGAATTGAATCTGCCTACATACATTTACAATGCACAAAAAACAAGCAAAATCTTAACCAATATTTACAAATACCTACACCCAGTAAAGTGGCTACATGCTATACTTTGCCCATCATGGAGCATCAACTGATAGCAGAATTTTATAACACGTATAATCTCGATAGGTTTCAACATATCAAAATAAAAGTAAATGCTGAAACAGGCTTAGAAGAGTTGGCTGCATTGAGTAAGGTGTGCCATAAACCATTGATGATTGATGCCAACGAGGCTTGGAAAAACCCAGATGATTTAATTGCCTTTATGAAGCAGTTGAGCCCCTATCGCATTGCATTTGTTGAGCAACCTATGCCTTCGGCAATGGAAGATGCATACAGATACTTAAAACCCAAAAGCCCTTATGTGATTATGGCTGATGAGAGTTGTTTGTCCGAAGCAAACATGAATGAATTGCACGATCAATTTGCTGGGGTAAACATGAAATTAATGAAGTCTGGAGGTTATTTAAATGGACTTCGGATAATCAATGAGGCCAAGCAACTAGGTTTAAAAACCATGGTGGGCTGTATGGTTGAAACCACTTTAGGAATGAGCGGTGCTTGGGCTTTGTGCGGCCTGACTGACTATGCAGACCTAGATGGTTATATGATTATTAAAGATGAACCCTTTGCTATTTTATCAGAAGAAAATGGTTTTGTAGAAATGACATCAAAAGATATTGCCAAATCAATTGCATAGGATTTAAACCCTATGCAATTGATAAAAACATTCTATAATTAACCCGATGCGCGTTTGAAATAATTTATTTCGAAAATAATATGACTTAATAAAAATCTTATTTACAACGCAAAGCCAAGAAAATAGTTTGTTATTAGGCGAGCGATGGGTTGAAAAAAATGCGAGCTGCGCATCTAGCTAGTGGGTAGAAGCATATTTTTTTCGAGATTTTTTTAACTTTTTCAGCAATGGAAAAAGTTAGAGAAAGAAAAAGCATTTCTTACTTTTCAAAACACACAAAGGGTATAATTAATACACATCATCATTCAATTCTTTTTCCATCCCCTCTTTTCCTTTTCCTCCGCCACGATTGGCTTTAAAATCTTCTTTCATTTGTTGTTTGTAAGCTGTGTATTTAGGCTTTTGTTCATCGGTAAGCATAGCATTGATATCAGTATCCAATTTATCCCAAGCCGCTTTGCGCAATTTCATTTTTTCTTCTTTGCTTGGTGCATTTTGCATCTGCTCACGCATGGCTTTCATATTGGATCTGTGAGTAGTTAAAATAGCAGAAACCTTGCTTTGCTGATCAGTAGTTAAAGTTAGTTTTTCGGTTAAGCGAGCAGTCATTTTATTTACCATTTCAGCGCCACGGCCTTCTCCTCCTCTTTGTGCAAATCCGATGTTGGTGATTAGCATTAGTGCTAATACACTCATTACTTTCATTATTTTTTTCATATTTTATTTTGTTTAGGTGATGATGAGATGCGAAAATAGAACAAAGGTTTAATGCCAGCGAAAAATGATTGATGTTTGAAGGATCGAGAAGTTAGGCAGAAGGAAATAGGGACTAAAGAATCATATTTGCCTATGGTTGGTGTTTAGCGAAGCGACACCGACCATACAATGATCGGTTGGTGAAAAACACCATAACTGTTCGGAAGAAATTCACATTATCATATGAACAATATTTTATTACATTCATAAATTAATCACTTCGCAAACTGAACTTTGAGATATGAATATTTCAAAACTTCTATCTCTTTTGCCAGAAGCTGAGTTGTCGCTTTTAGCATCTGAAACGAAGGTTGATTTATATAGTAAAAAGCTGCAATCTGAAGTAATATTGAAACTTATTCTGCATTGCTTAGTAAGCCATAAGCAAAACAGTTTAAGAGGTCTTTCATCAGCCTACGAGAGTATCGCCTTTAAGCTGTTAAATCATCCACAAAACAAGGGTAAAATTCAGATTAGCTCAATTAGTGAACGCTTGAGTACAATGAATCCTATATATTTTGAACGGCTTTTCGGTATTTGTGTAGAGCGATACAAAGAATATTTTGGTGAGCAAACCGATACCATTATAAAGTTCGACTCAACAATTGTAGCCCTTTCAAGCCTGTTATTAAAAAATGGTTACCAATTAAAAGGTGGAGATGCTTCGAAATTCAATCAATTAAAATTTACAGTGGGACATACTGATATACCTGAAATAGTTCATTTTTATACTGATATAAAGTATACCAGCGAAAATGCGGCATTGAAAGAAACTATGCAGGCTCATAGTAAAAAAGATAAAAGTTTAATTAAAGTATTTGATAGAGGTATTACATCAAGAAACACATATGATGAACTAACGGAGAAAGGGGTAAATTTTATTTCAAGATTATCAATAGTTGCAAAGCATGAAATGCATTCTAAAAATATATTGAAACAACCAGTTAAAACCTCAACTCTTATCATTCAAAGCGATTGTTGGGTTTTTCTTTATAAAGAAAAGGGCATAAAATCTATACATCCCGTCAGACGAATAGAAGCTACAAGGATAAAAGATGGACAGCAAATTACCTTTGTAACTAATTTAAAAAAAGCGAGTGCTTCTGAAATAACCAAACTATATAAAAGAAGATGGGAGATAGAAATATTTTTTAAATTTATAAAGCAAGAATTAAATTTTAGTCACTTAATCAACCGAAGCGAAAATGGTATAAGAGTTATGCTTTATATTACAATGATAGCTGCTGTGCTATTATTAGTATATAAAAAAACGAATAACTTGAGTGGATATAAAATGGTAAAGATTAAATTCGCTCAAGAACTTGAGGAAGACATTATTAAAACTATTATAATTTTAAGTGGAGGAAATCTTGAAAAAGTAGAGTTTCTTTTCAAAAATAACTCTTCATAATCTTCCGAACAGTTATGGTGAAAAACACCAACCGCAGGCAGAACATTTAATATTAAGTTTAATATATTTGACGCAAGCTACTAAATATGAAAAAGGAAATATTTTCACTATTTTTTTTTGATAACTAATTTTTGTTTTGCTCAACAAATGATAGTTTTTCAAAATTCATGTACAAAAAAAGATATTGCATACCAGCTACCCAAATCAGTAACATGTTCATTTAAAAAAGGTGAAAATATTCGTTTAAAATTAGTAAAAGTTGATGGCGATAGTTTGTTTTTTGAAAAATATTATAATCAACCCAAAAATTACGATTGCATATTTACCGATTTGAAGAAAATAAAAATTCATGATAAAAATGAAGTAATTACTTATTCTGCTTTTGGATTGTCCAGTATTCTATTAATATTTTGTGCTTCATCTGCTTTTTACTGTTTTTCAACTTCTGACGGAGAATATGGTAATATTAATTTAGGCTATGCAAAAGGATTGTGGACACCAACTACAATAATATTTTCATTTTCAACAATACTATTAGCTAATACGTTTCCTAGAAAATTTCAAATAACTAAATGGAAATTATATGCGAAGTAAAATAGTGATTCTGTTTATGATTATTTGCTTATCTATCAGCTCTAAAGCTCAATATATTAACCTGCAAAAAAACGGTAGCTTGAGAACTATTAGAATTAGTATTCAGAAGAAAATAAAAGTTGAATATGTTACCGAAAAAGGAAAACAATGTTATAAAGGAATGGCATATAAATATGAATACCCATATTTATATTTCAAAATAAAAAGAGATACAATATTACTAGATGTTAGGAGGATAGAAAAAATAAAAATTAGTTCTAATACACAATATTTTAATTATATACTTTGCTATATTCCAATAAGCATTAGTGTAGCTTTGATTAATGAAGGTTTTTTAAACTATGGAAGAATTCATATTGCCGAAGCCGCTGGTTCCATTATACCTATTGGTATTACTTATTTACTCATCGAAAGTGCAATAAAAGATTACAATACTAAAACAAAATGGAGTTTTTATTAAAGCATATTTTATACTTTTATACACTTTGTAAATGATGCAATCTTAAAAGGAGGAATAAAGACACAACATTTTGAAATGAATTGTCAAAGTGAATCGCTTGAAGAAAATAGTTTTTGCTTCTGATATCTAGTTTAATGTGTTTTAAAATCTATAAAGCCAACTATTTGATTTTTAACAAATGAAAATGTCTTAACTACTTAATAACTCAGAAAATATTTCTGTTTTAAATTAATTTAGCTTGCCTACTTTCGCAGGCAGTATTATGTGGGAAATTTTTGGACGAAATATCATCCGTAACAGGCTCTATTACCTGATAGGCTTAGGTTTGATAACTATATTCTTTGGCTATTTTGCCAGCAAGGTGCAATTGACTTACGATTTTGCCAAGGTTATCCCCAAGGACGACCCTGATTTTATCGAATACATCAAATTCAAGCAAACCTTTGGCGAAGATGGCAATATTCTGGTAGTGGGTGTTCAATCCAACCAAATCTTTAAAAAGAATTTCTTTAACGATTGGTATAAATTATCTAATGGCATTGAAAGCACAGATGGGGTTGAAAAAGTGGTGTCATTACCCAAAATATATACTCTATATAGAAACGATTCTATTCAAAAACTGCAATTAAAACCCATTTTAAGTCAAGCACTTAAAACCCAAGCCGAAGTTGATTCATTCAAAAATGTGGTGCAAACCCTCAAGTTCTACCGTGGTTTGTTATACAACCCTGAAAGCAATGTTACCCTTCTAGCCATCACCCTTAAGAAAGACAAACTCGACAGCAAAGAGCGAATTCCTTTGGTGGCCGAGATAGAAAGGAAATCAGATGAATTTGGCAAAAAATACGGCTGCGAAATGCACTATTCAGGCTTGCCTTATGTGCGAACCGTTATGAGTAGTAAGGTGGCTGACGAGATTAAGATTTTTACCTACCTTTCTATTCTGGTTACAGCCATTTTCATTTTTGTGTTTTTTAGGTTTATAAGTGCAGTTATTTTTAGTTTGATAGTGGTTATCATTGGGGTAATATGCACCCTTGGCACCATTGCCCTCTTTGGATTTAAGATAAGTTTGCTCACAGGTATCATCCCTCCTTTGATGGTTATTATTGGTATTCAAAACTGTATATATTTGCTCAATGTTTATCATCAGGAGTTTACCAAACATGGCAATAAAATGTTGGCCATCATCAGGCTAATCTCCAAAAATGGTTTGGCATTATTTCTCACCAATGTTACCACAGCCATAGGTTTCTGCGTGTTCAGCTTCTCGGGTAGCGCCATATTAGATCAGTTTTCTATCGTGTCGGGCATCAACATCATGTTGATTTACCTTATCAGTTTGATATT
>CAIVPY010000552.1 GCA_903907885.1 uncultured Bacteroidota bacterium | reverse complement strand
TAATCCTTATAATTACTATTCACCAATTTCCATACAAAGTTCAGGTGTTAGTTCAGTAAGTATCATTAATAATATCTTTTCGGTAAAGCAAAATGGAAATCCATCGCTTCCATTATATTTAGCAAGTGTATCATCCATTGACTCGATGGATTATAATGTATTTTACCGTGCCGATACATCAAATCATGTATTAATTTATCTCGGTGCAAATTATAACAGCGGAAATTTTAAAGGTGCAGGAGGTTTTAATCAACATTCGCAATATTTAAATCCGGGTTTTGTAAATGATACTAATCTTCATATTTCACAAGCTTGCTTGCGAGGTGCATCGCTTTCTTATGTAAACAATGATATTGATGGCAATACAAGAAACTCTCCACCAAACATAGGAGCTTGCGAAGTGCAAACAGCAACAAATGATATGAGCGCAACACTTATTGTGTCTCCAACTTATCCAATAACTGTAGGTTCCCAAAATTTAAGAGTTCGTTTTACAAATGTTGGCTCTAATACTGTTTACGCTTTTAATGCAACCTATCAATTAAACGGCAATACGCCTGTAACACAATCATGGTCGGGTATGTTAAATCCATGTGATACGGTTTCTATATTATTTACCGGTTCGCAACAATTGAATGTACCAAGTGGAACAAATACTTTAAGAGTTTATTCAAGCAATCCCAATTATTCCACAGATGGAAATTTATTAAACGATACCATCACATCAACATTTGTAACAGCTATGGGTGGTAATTATGTAATAGGTGCCGCTCCTTCAAATTATACAACCTTTGGTGCAGCAATATCTGATTTGAATACTTTTGGTATTGGTAGTGCAGTAAGATTTTTAGTGAAGACCGGAACATATAATGAGAACTTAATTGTATCAACTCCAACAGGTGCATCGGCAATTAATTCTGTGAGTTTTTCATCCATTGCCAACAATACTGATTCGGTAGTTGTGAATGCTAATGGTGTTTATACATTGAACTTGTCGGGTTCGTATTTCAGTTTCAATAAAATTACTTTTAACCAACTATCAACAACAACTGCGGGAGCAATTACATTTACAGGAACACCATCGTTTGATACTATTTATGGTTGCAAATTTATTGCGCCCAATACAAGTACCACTGCATCAAAAGTTGTTTACGGAAACGGTGTTACTATGAATAATATATTGCTTAGAAAAAATACTATACAAGGCGGTTATGCCAATTTAAATATTGTTTCATCATCCACTATCTATTCAAATAATTGCATCATCGACAGCAATATTTTACAGAACACCAACAACACAACTTTTCTTGAATATTTTAATAACTTAAAGTTTAGAAATAATACAATTAACATCAATTCAAACAATAACTTTTTTACAATTGAATATGCAAACACAGGTTATGAATTTACAGGAAATCAAATAAACGTATCATCGGGTTTAACTGTTATAATGTTCCTAAGTTACTACTCTAACGGCACATCGGGCAATCGTTTAAAAATTAACAATAACATTTTCACTGCTGCTTCAACAGGTGCTATCAACTTATTTGCGCCATATTATTATTGCGGTTTTGTAGATTTTTATAATAACTCGTTAGCACTTGGAAATGGATTTTTAGAAGTAGGATATAACTCAAATGATATTCGCTGTTATAATAATTCAGTAAGTTCAAATAATGCAACGTATTCTTTTTACCAAAACG
>CAIVPY010000551.1 GCA_903907885.1 uncultured Bacteroidota bacterium | reverse complement strand
TAGTGTTTTAAATATATATTTATTATACGGGAGCGTTGCCTCGTGGCCCCTCTTGTCTAGGTAAATCTTCTAATCGCTTATTTAATAACCTGAAGAGCGTGATTTTAACAAACGATTTATTCTTTAATGGCAATAGGTCTTCGTCCGAAAAGGTTACTTTTCTATCGCCTTTCAAGTAATTAATTAACTTATTTACACAAAAAAGTTCGTTGTTAAGGCTTTTGTGTAACTCTAAATTCAATTCAAAAAAACCAGGGTGAAGCTCTTCTTTTGTTTTCATTAGCTTGCCCAAGAATGCACAATGGTTTTCTAGTTTTTCAATACAGTCGCTGGTTTGCCGGCCTGTTGCCTGGAACCTTTTTACCTCTTCTCTAATGCCTGGTACCAGGCCAGCGTCACCTTCCTTAGACTCCCTTTTTGTTATCGCTAACTTAAAGAGTAGTCCACGTTGCTGGAGGACATTATCATTTTGGCGCGACACCTACTGGGTCAGGTATTTAAAATAAAACACGCCACATTTAGGAGTTCCCTCGCGCAAAAAACACGTTTTGGATGACGTACTGGGGTAAGTTACAAAAGATTTCACCATGACCATTTTTTACCAACCACCTAACTAACTCACCTTACGCACGGCTCCTTGCCTCATAGCTAAAATCCATTAAAATTCGCCTCCTGATTTTAGGGAGGGACAGCATGGATATGCTCGATATTTATACTGATTATCTGATTTGTCAAAACAAATATGCCACTGCAACGGGTTTGTCAGATATGGTTGATGGTGAGTTTTCCCACGACAAAGTAACTCGATTCCTTCGACAGGAGAGTTTCGACTCAAAAATGCTGTGGAAATATGTTAAGCCAGCAGTCCGCGAACGCGAAACTCAAAATGGTGTACTTATCCTTGATGATTCAATAGAGGATAAACCATATACCGATGAAAATGATGTGAATTGTTGGCATTATTCTCACGCCAAAGGAGATGTTGTGAAAGGCATTAATTTCCTTTCGTGCATGGTTCGCTATGATGATTTTAGTTTGCCAATTGGTTATGAAATTATCAAAAAGGACATCGAATACTGTGATATTAAAACTAAACAGCAGCGAAGAAAGGCAGCCGTGAATAAAAACCAGCACTTCCGCCAACTGATTCAGCAAGCATGCAACAATCATGTCTTGTTTGAATGGGTGTTGGCGGACAACTGGTTTGGCTCCAAAGCCAACATGGAGTTTATTCATGATGAACTTCAGAAGTCGTTTATTTTTGGAATTAAATCTAACCGCACGTTAGCTTTATCCGAAAACGACGCCAAAAACGCTCGGCATCAACAAGTGCGAACACTTGAGCTAGAGGAAGGTGTAATTTACAAAGCGTGGCTTAAAGGCCTTACTTTTCCCGTGCAATTACTCAAAAAGGTTTTCAAAAACGAAAACGGAACCACGGGCACACTCTATCTGGTCTCGAATGACATGCACTGTTCTGCTGAACGTCTTTATGAAGTCTACCAAAAACGGTGGCGAATAGAAGAGTTTCACAAGTCAATTAAGCAAAATGCTAGTTTGGAAAAATCACCAACTAAGAAAGTTAAAACCCAATGCAATCATGTGTACGCTGCTATGATTGCTTACTGCAAACTTGAAATGCTTAAATTTAAAACAGGCCTTAATCACTTTGCTATTAAATATAAATTAATTGTTCGGGCAAATCAGATCGCAATGCAGGAGTTAAAAAACATGGCCTGTTAATGAATCAGTGCGTAAGGTGAGTAACTAAGTGAGGTTTTTGCGTATATATAATTGAATTAAAATCGCATCGCGAACAATATGATTATTTCGCCCACATTTAAAAAGCAATCCGTTTTTTATTGGTATTTCAGCTATAATCGACATTGTGTTATAAAAAAACCAACCTTGCTCAAATCAAGATATTTCTGTATTATTTATTGCAAATAAAGATGTTTTTTTAGAATTTAACTCAAGAGCATATCATATTATGAGCACTCATTATGAAACACTGGGCCTACCTGTTACTGCAAGTTCTGCTGAG
>CAIVPY010000550.1 GCA_903907885.1 uncultured Bacteroidota bacterium | reverse complement strand
TGGTCGTCTGTAGAGGCGTGTTTGCGAAGGTGTATCGATGTAGACGATTACGTGACAATTTACTCGTGGCTGTCAAGGCAAGTACCAGAAGTATTAAAATGATAATTTCGGGCTATGGAGTGTCTGTCTACTTATACTGCTGGAGGTGTACAATCTCAGGCGTATTGGAATGTTGCCAGGAACGAACATAGTCTGTTTATTTTATTTTTTATATATTCATTATTTGTATGGTAATTAAATTAGAGTGTTGTTACATTTGTTTTGAATAAGAAGTAATTTGATTACATAGGTTTAATATTTAATTAACTTGGAGTTGGCATTTTTGGATGCCATGTTAAAAAAATATAGTATAAATGTTAAGGATATGACTGAATTAATTAGCAAAGAAGATTTTGCAAAAGCTTTAAAATTAAATAAACTCAGGCTTGATATGTTAGCTCCCGCTTTGATGAAGGTGCTTAAACTTGACAAAGTTAATGAAGTATACGATGTTTCATCAGATGAAAGAGGGGCACAATTTGCGGATCATATCTTATCGCAATTAGGTGTTGAATACGAAGTGAGTGATGTTGACTTGAAGCATATCCCAACTAACGAACCTTTTATATTGATTGCTAATCACCCTTATGGGGGTATAGATGGACTGATTTTATTTTCTATACTCTATAAAATTCGACCTGATATTAAGATGATGGCGAATTTTTTGTTGAGACAAATTGAACCAATGAAGGATTACATCATTGCTGTGAATCCATTTGAAAATGTAGGTGATACTGCTATTAATTTATCTGGAACAAAAGCAGTACTTACTCACTTGAAAACATCTCCATTGGGATTATTTCCTGCTGGAGAGGTATCTGCATTAAAACTAAAGAATTTTAAGATTGAAGATAAAAAATGGTCTCCTGTTGTTGGTAAAATTGTAGCTAAGGCTGGTGTAAAAGTTGTTCCAGTTTATTTTAGTGGGCACAACAGTTTAGCTTTTAATTTACTTGGACTAATAAACCCCAATATTAGAACCATAAAATTGCCTTCTGAATTATTTAACAAGCACGAAAAAATAAAAGTAAGGATTGGTAAACCCATCAACCCAAAGACATTAATAGACTTTGCAAACAATGACGAGCTGATGCGCTATTTGAGGGCAATGACTTATGCACTTGGAGCAAATCAAGTGAATAAGAATATTAAGATAACATCCACATTGAAGGGATTGATAAAACCCAAAGAAATTATTGCAGAAACCAATAAAAGTATTTTGACGGATGAGATATCCTTATTAGAAAATGACCTACTTTACACCTATGAAAATTTTAAGGTGTATATGTCGGATGCAACAAATATTCCTAATGTTTTGCGAGAGATTTCTAGGTTACGAGAAATAACATTTAGGGAAGTAGGGGAGGGAACTAACCGCAGTTACGACAGCGATGAGTTTGATTTTTATTACAAGCATTTGTTTGTTTGGGATGATAAGGAAAAGCGAATTGCTGGAGCCTATCGCATAGGATTGGGTGACGAGCTTTTCAATACATTTGGCAAGCGGGGATTTTACTTATATCAATTATTTAAAATTAAAAAAGGTTTTTATCCCATCCTTCAGCAATCGATAGAAATGGGTCGTTCATTTGTGGTAAAGGATTACCAAAGAAGACCTTTAAGCTTAATGCTTTTGTGGAAAGGTATAAATGAGTTTCTTAAGAAAAATAAGGGAATTTATAAATATATGATTGGCCCTGTAAGTATCAGCAGTCAGTTTTCTAGGTTATCTAAAGAACTTTTGGTATCTTATGTTAGATTGCATCATTATGATAGAAACTGGGCAAGTTTAATTACACCCCGAAAGAAATTTCGATTTAAATATGATGATGATGAAAAGGCTTTATTAAAAGCTCATGCAGATGATATAAAACAATTGGATAACCTTATAGGTGATATTGAAAACAACCAATTGAAGATACCTGTCTTGGTAAAAAAATACCTTAAGTTAAATGCAAAGATTGTTGCGTTTAACATCGACCCAAAATTTAATGATTCACTTGACGGATTTTTAATCGTAAATGTAGATGAAATTCCTGATGAAGCATTTGATATGGT
>CAIVPY010000549.1 GCA_903907885.1 uncultured Bacteroidota bacterium | reverse complement strand
GATTATAAATCAACTTTTTTCTATAACAAATAGTTATTGCATGGTCATTTTCTCTAAAGCTTGGTTGATGTCGAAAATAATATCTTCATAATGCTCAACCCCAACCGAAAGACGAATCATTTTTTCGGTAATCGAAAGTTTCTCTCTTAGTTCAATATCCACATCCACATGTGTCATGGTAGCTGGGTGTTCGGCCAAACTTTCTGTGCTGCCAAGGCTTACAGCCAATTTAATAAGTTTCAAAGAATTTAAAAAGGTAAAAGCATCTTTTTCGTGCCCTTTCACATCAAACGAAATCATACCCCCATTTGATAGGCATTGACGTTGTTTAATATGGTATTGCTCACCATCTTTTTCGGTTAAATTACCTAAGAAATAAACCTTTTCTACGGCAGGGTGATTGTTTAAAAATTCAGCTACTTTATTGGCATTGTTTGCCTGAACATCCATTCTAACTTTTAATGTTTCGAGACTTCGCAACAATAACCAACCTGTATTTGGACTTGCCATGTTTCCAAGAAAAGTTCTCAGGCCTTTTACTCTTTTTATCAATTCGTTTGAACCTAAACAAGCTCCAGCTATCACATCGCTGTGGCCACCAATGTATTTTGTGGCTGAGTATAAAATTAAATCTGCTCCTTGTTTTATTGGATGCTGCCACAAAGGACCCATGTAGGTATTGTCAACGGCTAAATATACTTGTTTGTCAACCGAAGAAAAATGCGTAGCAATTTCTTTGCTGCATTGTATATCTATTAAATCGTTAGTTGGGTTAGCAGGTGTTTCAATATAAACCATTGCCAACTTATCAGCCATCCCCGATGCATTTACAATATTTATTATTTCTTCTTTCGATTGCCCAACACTAAACTCGGCTACATTGATACCAAATTTAGGAAGTATTTTTTTTATGAAATGATCGCTTCCTCCATACAAGGGACTACTAATAAGAAGTAGATCTCCAGGTTTTAAAAATTCTAATAACACAGTAGTGATGGCCGACATGCCACTTTCAAACACTGCACATTCTTCGGCTTCGTCCCAAAGTGTTAATCTGTTTTCTAATATTTCTAAGTCTGGATTGTTTATTCGGCTATAAATTAATCCAAGCTCTTCTCCTTCGTTTTGTGGTCTAAGCCCATAGGCTACTTCAAAAAAAGCTTTCCCTTCTTCTGCATTTTTAAAAACAAAAGTTGATGTTTGGAATATGGGGCATTTTATAGCTCCTTCTGATAGCTCGGGCTTGTAGCCATAAGACATCATTAAACTTTCGGGTTTCATTTTTCTATCCATGTTTGTTTGAATTTATTATTGTTTACAATTAACTATTTTCAAATAATTGCCATATCAAAATGGCAGTTTAGGTTTTAAATTTGGCTCTAAAGGTAGCTTTTCAAAAATCAAATAAGATTGATATTTGAAAGGTATTTTGCAAGCCTACTCATATCACAACAATATAATTTTCGTTTTGACTAATGTCATTATTAAATATCCGACAATATATATGTTAGCGGAAAAATTGCTTCTTTTTTTGCCACGACAATAATCATATTCTTTATTGACACTTGTCATATTACAAATTTTCCTGCCGACTTAATTTTATCAAATAAAAAAGCGGGTCTTTGGAGGCAGTATTTCAGCCTAATAATACCAATACTTTATTAAGAAAAACAGAATAGAAAAATATTTATGGATAATCAATCTAAATTTAAATACCCTGGCAAAAGGGTAACCACAAATGGAAATGCTTTAGTGTGTGGAACCGAGCAATTGATAAGTGATGCAGGGGTTTTTTATCCCATTACACCATCAACCGAAATGGGTGAATTGTTTCAAAATGCTTATGCACATGGACAACTCAATGCTTTTGGACGACCACTCACAGCTATTGAAACAGAAGGAGAACATGCTGCTCAAGGGGGAGCAATAGCCATGTCGGTTACAGGAAAAAGAACCGTTAATTTTACTTCGGGTCAGGGTGTGATATATGGTTTGGAACAATATTATCATGCTCCAGGAAAGTTAAGCACCATGGTGATTGAAGTAGGAGCAAGGGCATTAACAAAACATGCATTGAATGTGCATTGTGGGCACGATGATGTATATGCAGCTTTGGATACTGGCTGGATAATAACTTTTGCAAAAGATGCACAGCAGGCAGCCGACCAAGCAATCATTCTAAGAAGAGTTACCGAACTATCCTTAAATCCTGGGATGAATGTTCAGGATGGTTTTTTAACTACCCATCTCGAAAGAACTTTTCGTAAACCTGAAGCTGCATTGATTAGAGAGTTTCTTGGCGACCCAGCTGATATGATTGACACACCAACGGAGGCTCAACGTATTTTGTTCGGAGCTAAACGCAGAAGAATTCCTGCTGGTATTGATTTGAAAAATCCTTTGTTGCTAGGCCCAGTTCAAAACCAAGAGCATTATATGAATGGTGTAGCTGCTCGAAGAAATAATTTCTCGGAAGACATTATGCCATTCTTTGAATCAGCTTATAAAGAATTTGCAGAACTAACAGGACGTAAATACGGTATCCTATCATCTTATAATTGCGAAAATGCTGAAACTGTTTTTGTAGCTTTAGGCTGTGCAGCCGAAAACATTGAAGCTGCTGTTGACTATATCAAGGAAACAAGAAATGTAAATGTAGGGGTAATACATATCAATGTTATCCGTCCGTTTCCTGAAAAAGAAATTATTGAAGCACTTAAGGGCAAGAAACGAGTAATAGTTTTAGAACGTACTGATGAATCGTTATCGGGAGATAATCCACTGACACGTGATATTAAAGTGGCTTTGAGCAAAGCAGAAGCAAATTTCACTCAAAATTCTTACGAAGGCTTGCCATCTATGAATCCATTGACTGAGAAACCAGAAGTATTTTCAGGTTCTTACGGATTAGGTTCACGAGACTTTAGACCTGAGGGTGTAATAGGTGCATTTGATTTTGCTGAAGGAAGAATTGCTCGAACTGATGGTAAAAAAGCTGGAGAAGGTGCTAGTTTCTTTTTTGTAGGAATTGATCATCCTTATGCAGTTATATCAAACGAAAACCCTTCTTGTCTTCCTCAAGATACAATTGCAGTGCGTTTCCATTCTATAGGCGGCTGGGGAATGATAACTACAGGTAAAAACTTGAGTGAGGTTTTGGGTGAGTTTTCAAACTACATATCGCAACGTGATAAATTGTTTGACGATGATGGAACACCAAAAGAAGTGATTCACATAAGTGCCAATCCAAAATATGGATCTGAGAAAAAAGGTTCGCCAACTAATTACTTTATGGTGGCCGCTCCCGAGCGTGTTCGTGTCAATTGCGATTTGCTTCATGTACATACTGTTTTGTGTTGCGACCCTAAAGTATTTCTTCACACAAATCCTTTGGAAGGCCTAGAAGATGAAGGTGCTTTTGTATGGGAATCAAACGAAGAGTCACCAGAAAAAGCTTGGCAACGCATTCCAAAAAAACACCGCCAATGGATTATCGATAAAAAAATTAAAGTATATATTCTAAATGGTTTTAATATAGCCAAACAAGCTACCAATCGTGAAGATTTGCAAACACGTATGCAAGGTAATGCCTTCCTTGGTGCATTCTTCCACGTATCCCCATTTTTAAAAACATTCCATATTCCAGTTGAAGAATACCAAACAACCATTCGTAAACAATACGAAAAGAAATTTGGTCGTTTTGGCGAAGCCGTTGTAAACTCAAATATGACTGTGATGAATGCTGGTTTTGATAATGTAATTGAAGTTCCTTATGGTGATGTAGATGCACCTGACTCATCTCGTTTTGTTGGAGGAATGATACATTGCTTAACAGGCTTTACACCCGATAAAGAAGCAGCTTCAGAAAAGCCACCTATGTTTCGTATGTCCACTTTTGATAAAGAATTTCGTGCTGGCTTAGGTTATCATCAGCCTGCAAGCGCATTGTCATCAGTAGGATTAGTTGCTTCAGCTACTGGCACCACAAGCAGTAAATATGTTTCTCGCAGACAAATACCTATTTGGATTGCTGACAATTGCACTCAATGTATGGAATGTATGGTTGTTTGTCCT
>CAIVPY010000548.1 GCA_903907885.1 uncultured Bacteroidota bacterium | reverse complement strand
AGGAGTTGATAATAGGTTAGAAGTTATGGGTTCTTATGCAACAGATAATTCTCAAAACAACATCATCACACAATATAATATTTCTCATAACGGAAATTTCAAAGCAAGAGCTTTTAATCGTCAAGCGCTAAATCCAATTTATGATAAAAACATCACTACGCAAGGATTAGGTCTTTACTATCGAAAAGAGTTCGATAATATATATGACTTATTTAACTTAAAGAAAAAGTTTTAATGAGTCTAAAATAATCTAAGGAAATCTTAAACAATATTTAGTTTTTTCATCAATTCTTCTTTTCTGAATTTTGAAACATTTAGCAAAGATTGATTACTCATTAATATCTGACCACCATCCGATTTTATATATTTTATCATTTCATTCACATTAATAATATATGAATTATGCGACCTGTAAAACATAGTTTCTGGCAAAATAGACTCGAAAGTTTTGAGATTTTTTGAGGATACTATTTTGGAACTATTCTTCAAGTAAAATGTTGTATATGGCCCATCCGACTCTAAATAAATAATATCAATAAATTTAACAATATGCAAGCCCGTATTGGTTGAAATGGCTATTTGTTGTTGGTTAACTTGCTCACTTTTTATGTTGTGCATCAATACTTCCAGAACAGAGTTATCATTAGTTATTGAATTGTATTTTTCTTTTACTTTGTTTACTGAATTTATCAGTTCTTGAGGATCAATTGGTTTTAATAAGTAATCAATAGCACTCAATTTAATAGCTTGTAATGCATATTGCTCAAATGCTGTTGTGAATATGATGTTAAAATTAATTTTATCGAATTTTTGCAATAATTGAAATGCAGTTGCGCTTTTAAGCTCTATATCCAAAAAGAGTAAATCTGGCATTTTTTGAAGAATTATTTCATACGCTAACTCAACATTTTCAGCAGTGCCTATTACCTCTACATTTGGGCAAAACTCTTGCAATAAGCGTTCAAGAAATTTCATGTTTCTATCTTCATCTTCAACTATAATGGTTCTAATTGTTTGTTTCATAATTTTTAATAGATAAAGTAATTTTAACTAATGTACCTGTGGCATTTCCTTCTTCATTATATAAATCAATAATTTTAATATCTGCATCAGATTGTTGAAGTTGTGCAATCGTTTTAACCCGGTCTTCACTAATTTTAATTCCCAAAGAATTGTATGCGTTTTTCTTTTCGGTTTTTATCCAAATTGCCTTTTCTCTGCCTATTCCGTTATCTTCAACCTCACAAATTATTTGATTGTTTGATTTAATAAATCTAATCAAAATAAGTCCCTCACCTTCTTTATTCAAAACGCCATGTTCAATAGCATTTTCTACAAACGGTTGAAGGAGGAGTATAGGAATTTCAAAATTTTCAAGGTCATAATTATCTTCAATATTAATTTGATATTTAATTTTGTTTTCAAATCTTATTGATTGAAGTTCAAGATAGAGATTCAAGAATTCTATTTCTTTTTGTATTGTATTTTTGTTTTCGTTGGCATTGTTTAAAATTATACGTAATAATTTTGAGAACTTAGACAGGTACATCAAAGCATTTTTATTTTGTGAGTCAATTATAAAATGTTGAATTGCACTTATAGAATTGAATATAAAATGAGGTGTCATTTGAGCTTTCAATGCCAAAAGTTTCACTTCAGATAATTGCTTATTTACTTCAGTTTTTCTTTCTTCTTCACGTATAATTCTCTTTACTCTAAAATTGTAAACAAGATAAATAATCATGATTATAAAAAGTATTAGTCCGAATACAAACCAATTTGTTTTCCAAAATGGGGAAGAAACAACTATAGGTATTGTTCTTATTTGTGGACTCCACATTCCATCTTGTAAACTTGATTTTATTTTTAGTAAATAGCTGCCAGCAGGCAGGTTTGTATAGCTTCCATACCTCCTATTCCCTATATAATTCCAATCATTGTCGTAACCTTCAAGAATATAGGCATAGCTAATTTGCAAGGGATTTTCATAATATATTGATGAAAATTCAAATGATATGTTATTTTGGTTGTTGCCAAGCTTAAATTCCTCTATCGTATCTGATAAGGATTGTTTGAAAATTTCTTTCCCTTGACATGAAAAGCTAGTCAATCTAATCGATGCAAAATAATCTTTGTTTATTACTGATTGCGGATTGTATATGTTTAATCCATTAACCCCACCAAAATATAATGTACCCTTATTGGAAATAGCAGATGATTGTTTATGGAAAAGCAAACTTTGCAAACCATCAGCCATATTGAAATTAATGAATTTGTTTTCTCTTAAATTAAGTACTGAAATACCTTTATCAGAGCTTGTCCATATTTTCCCTGTCGAATCAATTGTGATTGATTGAATTCTATTGCTTGGCAGTCCAGATTCAGCATTGTATTGCTTCATTCCAGTTTTATTTACTAACAATAATCCTTCGTTTGATGCTAAGCAAATGTTTTTATGAAGATCAATTTTTATATCATTAAAGTCTTGAAATAAAAGTGATTTAGAAGGAAATTCATTGTAATTTCCAATCATTTTAGCCTTGTTATCACAATGTATTACTCCACCGTTGCTGTAATTAATGATGGTATTATTGGTTTCGTAGGTAGCAAATTTGAGTGCAAACAGAAAAGGGAGTTTGGATAAAGCAGAATCATGAAATCTTTCTCTCAATATTTTTGTTTTTGGATTATAAATAACCAGACCAATTGATGTGCCAAGCCATAATGTTCCATCACTCATATATTTTATATCAAAAATTGTTTGAGTAGGGTTATCAATATTATAAGTCGTTACTTTTGAAAAGTGATCTGTTTTAATGTCATATTGATACAGACCTTCTTTACAACCAATCCATAGATTTTCCTTATCATCCTTTTCAATGCTTTCAATGTTTAATTTGTTTGTTAAATGAAGAATTTTATTTGGTATGGTTTTATTAGAAATTGTATTAAACAATTCAACGCCTTCGGATGTTACTAACCATAATTTATTTTGGTCTGCCAATATTCGTTTTACATTCTTTCCTCTAATTCCTCCATCAATGTATGGGTTATATGAAATGTGTTCAAATTTCGAACTCTTCAAACACATCCTATCAACACCAGAACTAGCTGTTCCTATCCATATTAGACCATTTTTATCTTCGTAAACTGAAGTAATGAAATTGTCAGAAATACTTTCAAAATTAAAATAGTCATTTTTAAATATTACAAATTTATCATGCTCATTATCCAATAAATTTAGTCCTTTGGGAGTAGCTATCCATATGTATCCTAATCTATCAATATATATTTGATTAATGATTTTTGAGCTGATATTACCTTCACTGTCAGAATTGATGTACGTTTTAAGTAATTTAGAAGAAATGTTAAATTTAAGCAAAACACTATCGTTGGCATTTAGCCACAAATTATTTCTATTATCTATATTTATTGCTTTAATTCTTATTCTACTAAGTCCATAAGGTAATGAGTCTGATTCAAATTTGTTTGAATTTAGATTAAGTTTCTTTAAACCCCTTAGTGAACTTATCCAAATGATACCATTAGAATCAAATACGAAATCAAAAATTCTATTGTTGTAGTAAGCATCAGATTTATCCTTGTTATTTTTGTCATAATAATTAATAAACGTGCCAGAAGTAGGATTAAGTTTGCTTAAACCTCCTTTTGTTCCAATCCATATGTTACCTAACCTATCTTCTTTTATCTTGGTTATTTCATTTAAAATTAATGAATTTGGATTCGATTCTTCGTGTAAGAAGTGTTGAATATTTTTGCTGCGAATATTAAAACAATGTAATCCCTTCGATCCAAACCACAAGTTGTTTTTACTGTCAATAAAACTAGGTCCAATGCTTTTACCAAGAATTTTTTTATAGGGTTCATCGTCAAAGGTGATAATATTATACCCGTCATATACATTCATACCATTTGAGGTAGAAATCCAGATCAGTCCACTACTATCCTGCATAATATTATTAATATAATTTTCGGATAGTCCGTTTAAGTTTGATAAATGTTGAAACGAAAATGGATGATGCTGGGCAATATTGGAAAAGGAAAAAATATGAAATATGAAAAGTAAACATACAAGCCTTATCTTGGCTTTAGGCCAAAATAATAAGTTAAGGAATTTGTTAGCCTGTAGTTTCAAAAATTGATGATTTTCAGGAGCAATATAAAAATAATTGGTAAATAAAATCAGATAGAGACTTGGTATTTAACAAAAGAGGTAATGTAACGATTAAAAGGTCAATTAGACATTTCAAAAGACATATAAACAAAAAAGGTGATGAATAATTCCCCAATCAATAAATATGATTTATGATATACACAATTCATTCTTTTGTTAAGTGGAATTTGCCAAATATAAATTAAGTCATTTGAGGTAATACCTGTGATCTAGATTGCGATCAATAAAACACAATGTTGTATGAAAAAATCAAATCTATTCTTTATTGCTTTGTTATTATCGTTAAAATCCTTTTCAACAATTTGGACAGTGAGTAACGACCCGAATCGATTGGCTCAATTCACAAATATAAATAGTGCTAATTCAGCAGCAGGAAATGGAGACACCTTATATGTGTATGGTAGT
>CAIVPY010000547.1 GCA_903907885.1 uncultured Bacteroidota bacterium | reverse complement strand
AACTCAGCTTTAGTCCAAATATAAAACTTCCCTTCCACCCCTTCACTGTCGGCATCTGATGCCGAATAAAACATTCCCTCGGCTGAAGTTAATTCTCTTTTTATCCATTCATGGGTATGATAAACTACTTTCTTGAAAAGTGAATTTTTAGATTGCTGATAGGCTTCAGCATACAATTGCATCAATTGCCCATTATCGTACAACATCTTTTCGAAATGTGGAGCTTTCCAAAAAACATCTGTTGAGTAGCGAGCAAAGCCGCCTCCCACTTGGTCGTATATGCCTCCTTCGGCCATACTCACAAGGGTTTTCATTACAGCATCATAACATTCTGTATCTTTGGTATGATGATGGTATTGAAGAAAAAACTGCCAATTATTGGGCATTGGAAACTTAGGAGCCCAACCAAAGCCACCAAATTTCATATCGAAATTGGCTTTCCATTGGCCAATGATTTTTTCAATGTCAACCCTCTCTTCATTGCTTGCTGGTATGATATCCAATTTCATTATACCATTGGTCAAATCTGTTGCAAATTCAAGTGCTTCTCCTCTTTTGTTAATATAGAAATCACTTAAAGATGTTAAGGTTCTCTCCCAATCTTGCTTAGGGAAATAGGTTCCTCCATGAAGTGGTCTACCATCAGGTAATACAAAACAGTTTAGGGGCCAACCGCCACGTCCACTGAGCAGTTGCACTGCATCCATATATATTTGGTCAATATCAGGGCGCTCTTCTCTGTCCACTTTCACACACACAAACAATTCGTTCATCAACTGCGCTGTTTCTTCATTTTCGAAACTTTCAAGTTCCATCACATGACACCAATGACAAGCCGAATAACCAATGCTAACTATGATCAATTTATCCTCGCGTTTGGCTTTTTCAAAAGCCTCAGTCCCCCATTCATACCAATCCACAGGGTTATGTGCATGCTGCAACAAATAAGGGCTTGATGAATGTATAAGTCGGTTGATGTGTTCGTGTATATTCATTAGTGTGAATTATATTAAACTATAAATCTAATTTATCATTAATGTTTTAGGTCGATACTATAACTAACCAATAATAATGTTTAGATACGTAAAAAAACGATAATGCACAAATTATCCAATCTTTTGAGCCATAAGACTAAACCCATTAAACCAGAAGAGTCTTGTTGGCGTGCATACTGAACTTGCTATACATTCACAAAAAAACCAGCTTAAGCTGGTTTCTTTTGTGAATGTTCTAAAGTTTAGTTAATTCTAAGCCTAAACTTACCATTGTTTATGGTGCTGTATGCACTAGGATCATCTGATTTAGCAATAAGACCAAAAAAATCACCTTCAATAACACTCCCACTCGAATAATTGAATTTAGTAAAATTAAGATGAATACCAGAAGTATCAGATGGTATAACAAATTTAGAATTATACGAAATACTTTGTGCTAAATTTAGCTGAATGAAATTCTTTTGGTTATTTTGATCCAATAATAAAGATGTTTTCCAGCCATTGGCAGGCTTTTCCATCATTATTACAACACTTGGGTATTGAGCTATTTTGGAATTTTGAGCCGAAAGTACCAATTGATCATATGTGTAAATAGGTGGTCCGCCCATTGCAGAACCTAAATACGATAAAGAGTAGTTGGTGTTTCCAATTGAATATTTAAAAAACATGGCAGTGTCTGGTACAGGAGGCGTTTCTGTTGTAGTACTCCCTTTATCGCATGATACAGCCAAGTTTAATAATACAAGAATTGGGATGATTAGTTTTTTCATTTTAATAATTTAGTTGTGCGAATATGATTAAATATATTAATAATCAAAATGTAATTACGTAAAAAAAAAGCCGCTATTTTTATAGCAGCTTTAAAATAATGTGTTATGATGTGTTATGCTTCGGCTAAAACTCTTTGTTCTACCGATACAAAACTACGATCGTTTTTGCCTTTTTTGAATACTACATTGCCATCAACTAAAGCAAATAATGTATGATCTTTGCCGATGCCTACATTAGTGCTTGGGTGGTGTTTTGTACCACGTTGACGAACTATAATATTACCTGCAACTGCGTATTGGCCGCCATATATCTTTACTCCTAAGCGTTTGCTATGCGACTCACGTCCATTTTTCGAACTACCGACTCCTTTTTTGTGTGCCATGGTATTTAATCTATCTTTTTATTTGTTAAACAACTAAGCGTTTATAGCTTCTATCTGAATTTTAGTAAACATTTGACGGTGACCGTTCAATTTACGATATCCTTTTCTGCGTTTTTTCTTAAACACAATAACTTTATCGCCTTTTAAGTGGTCAAGCACTTTAGCATTAATGGTGGCTCCGCTAACTGTAGGTAATCCTACTGAAATGCTTCCATTGTTATTAACAAGGAGCACTTTGTCAAGTTCAATACTGGCGCCAACCTCTTGTTGCAAACGATGCACATATAAGTATTGGTCTTTTTCAACTTTAAACTGTTGGCCAGCAATTTCAACTATTGCAAACATGGTTTATATATATTTAAGTTTTAAAAATTTTAAAGGGCAGCAAATATATGCCTTCCCTTCACATATCCAAAGTGTTTTGTAAATAATTATTTTAAATAAAGTCTTTAATTGTTTGGTTGAATTTCTCAGCCTTCTCGAAATGTACAAAGTGCCCTGCATTTTCAACCAATAAGCTTTT
>CAIVPY010000546.1 GCA_903907885.1 uncultured Bacteroidota bacterium | reverse complement strand
TGTTTTTAAAAAGCGTCCTTCTCCATTTTCATAAGTGAATGTTTTTTTTCGAAATGTATTTGTTGTGGGATTATTAGCACTATCTAAGGCAGTTGTACTAATATTTCCATAATAATCATAGGTAGTAAGTTCTTTATAGTAATACTTTAGGTTGTTTTTAAAATGCTCTTTTTCAATAAGATTCCCATTGGTATTATATTTCATCTCATTTTGCACATAATAGGGTGTGTTGTACCATTATATCTTATCTGGCAATTTCTACTTATTGTCATGGAGGATGGAAGCCAACTATTAAATTTGTCATATTTATAGTTACTAGTGCTAGTGTACTCAGGTAATCCCGTATTAGATTTCATGTCATACTTCTCTTGTTTATATATCAAGTTTCCATAAATATCATAATCAAAACAAGTTGCCTTTCTTACACCATTAATACTATTTGTTTCTACCATGTATTTTACAAAAGGGAAGTAGGTTCCAGTTCTTGCATCTGTGGTTATATAGCTATTATATGAATAAGTGATTTTCGACATTTCGTCCAACCCATTCATTGGTGAATTTCCAATATTTGTCCTGTATTTGGTTGTTGAAATTAAATCTAAACGGCACAAATACTCAACATTTTGTCCAAACTGATTTATAACAGTTACTTTATTAGAAGTATTATATGCATCAATTTCTGTAACACCAGTTGAGATAAAACCCATCAATCCCCTGCCAAATTTGTTATAAAGTAAGTCTTTGTAATTGTAGATATAAGTTTTATTGCTTAAACCTGTGACCTCTTTTCGCATACTTTCAACAATATATAATGAGGGACTAATTGCTAAAGACTTGTATTGATATTGTGTATTGGTTTTAATATAGCTATTACTATTACACAGAGGACCATAAGTAAAATATACTGAGTGCTTATCGGTATAGGAAAGTGAAGTAAGTCTAAAATTAGCTTTTTTAAAACTTTCAAATAATATGTGTCTGGTTGTGATGGGCGGTAATTGAACACCAGTATTCACATCGTTCATTAGATTTGGTCTTGAAGCACTAACTAGGTTAAACAACAAAACATCTTTTTTTCCATCTCCATCATAGTCCGCAATTATATCATTCCATAGATTGTAGTAGGTACTAGGGGCGACAGGAAAGTGATGTCCTGCTGATATCTGAACTTTCTTAAAGCCTAATCCCATTGAATAATATATGTTTATTTCATTTCCACTATGATCAATAGTAAACCAATTTGAATTTCCTGCATCATGATGATGTCTTTCAACAATATCATCTTTTCCATCTCCATTAAAATCGCCAATATCAAACATGATACCCGGTGTTGTACTCCCATTTGTTGTGCTTGGGGTCAATTGTCTGCACCAGCCCCTATTGTAATTATGAGAAAACCAATTTTGTGTTGCGTTTTGTTGGACAAAGTCAGTACCAGAAGAATAGGCTATGTACCAAGCAGAACTCGAATTGTTATTGTCAATAAAATATAATAAATCTGTTTTTCCATCACCATTAAAGTCACCTGTTTGAAGGTATTTATGCCATTGAGTTGGAAACTGATTTTGTCCATTACCATAAATATGAACAAATGACTTAGACACATTATCATATTCAAGTATTTCAGTTCTATTACTAGCTTTATACGTAATCATAAAATCAGTTTTCCCATTCCCATTAAAATCCATAGGAATAAAGTAAACAGTTTCTTCAATCTTGCGATTGTAAAAATAATTGCTTTTGAGATATGGGTCTGAATTTGCCCATTTTCTATCAATATTTAATGAGGATAGGTACAAGCTTAAAAAACTTGAATAATTTGGTTCAATATACGTATCAAGATCATTACCACAATCTTTCCTAGAAGATCTTTTCCCCCAATTTTCTCTCAACATTACATCTAGTCTTCCATCTCCATCAGCATCTACTATAATTGGTGTAACATTTACATATTGCCACAATTGATTTTGACTAGTAACATAATCTCCATAATATGCATTAATGGAAGCGACTTCTCTCATAAATCCGCCTGTGCCAAAACCATCAATAAATTCAAATCCATAAATTGGAACAGTAAAACTCAAGTAACTATTTGTCAAAACAGCTTGGCATAAATAATAGTTGTAACAAATTCTATCTAATTTGTATTGGTCGTAATTATCACAAGGCCAATTATGGTCAGACCTATCAGCACCCGAGTTAATCATTCTTGCTGTTTGCAAAAGAATATCATCTTTTCCGTCAGAATTTAAATCACCTACTACAATTGAACTAATATTTAACCCTTGCAATTTACCTGATGAAATTGTATAATATTTACTACCATTAAATTTCATTACCTTGTAGTTAGGACCATTTAGTAATGCTCCAACAATAGGATTCAAATTTCCTTCAACTAACAATAATTCTGTTTTGCCGTCTCCATCAAAATCCCCTTTATACTTATTATATATATCCCATTCCACATCATCTTCTTTTCTAATGGGGGTATTACCTCCATCTTCTGTCCAATTTATTACCACTGGC
>CAIVPY010000545.1 GCA_903907885.1 uncultured Bacteroidota bacterium | reverse complement strand
GGCGAAGACACTCTTTCCCTACACGACGCTTCCGATCTGGTAATGAATATGTGCAAGTAAAATTATTTAAATCTCTAGAAATAAATAAAAAATATAGGTGTTCTTTCTTTGCAAATGTTTCATCTTGTGCTAATATGTATGTAAAAGCTTTAGGAATGTATATCAGTGTTGACTCCATCAGACAGTATTATTATATTGATGATTCTTTGTATCGTTATAATAATTGCAATTTTACAAATAAGTATCAGCCCCAAATAATAAACAATAACGGCTTTTTAAAAGATACTGTTAATTGGGTAGAAATATCAGGTTATTACAGGGCAAAAGGAAAAGAAAGATGGATTACAATTGGGAATTGGAGTGGTGACTCAGGAACCGCTATTCAATATAAAGATAGCTTGAGGCCTTTTAATATATTCTTTACACCTAGTAATTATTATTACAATAATATAGATGATGTGTCAGTGGAAGAGGTGCTGGGTATAGTGGGTAAAGATAGTGCCTGTGTGGGTGAAAGAATAAATTACTATCCGACTTTAACAGGGCCTTATGCTTGGAGCGATACCCGAAATGCAAGCCATGTGATATCAACAGATAGTGTTTTTTCTATTATAGCCACAGAATCTAAATGGTATTTTCTGTTTGCCAACAATGGTATTGATAGCATTTACCTAAGAGTGGATAGTCCACCTACTATTAATATTGGCAAGGATACTTTTATGTGTAAAGATAAATCTATTTTTATATCAGCCGAAAGCAATGCTTCAAAAATACTTTGGAGTGATGGTAGCAAAGGGTTTACCAAATTGGTAAACACGGCAGGTAGCTATGTTGCAATAGCTATTTTAAATAACTGTATGAATTATGATACGATAAAGGTAGATGAATATGATTTGCCCAATAAATTATATACACATTACTACACTATGTGAAGCTAACAATCAATATGTTTCGGTTAATTTGGATGTAAATGAAAAGTATTTATGGCTTAGCGACTTAGATACCAACAATTTCAAATTATTTACCCAAGCAGCTTGCTACGGCTTGGTAATTACCAATAGGCATAATTGCCAAATTACAGATAGTATTTGTGTAGAGGATATTTGCCAACCCATATTATTTTGCCCAAATGCCTTTGTACCTAACGGAGTTAATAAAACATTTAAACTAAAAGGTAAATACATTGGAGAAATTGAATGGTATATATACGATAGATGGGGTAATCTCATTTTTACATCTACATCCATTGATGATGAGTGGGCAGGTAATAAAGACACGCAAAGTGGGGTTTATTTTTACATTGTAAAATACAAAGGAATAGGTTCAAATGCTGAATATAAATCAACAAAAGGCACAATTACCTTGATTGAGTGATAATCCAATTGCACTTTAAAACACCACAAGGGTATAGCAGTGTGAAGTTTGTGAAAAAAGAATAAAACAATGTGTGAATGTATGGATTCGACAGGCTCACCATGACATTCGACAGGCTCACCATAACATTCGACAACTCACCTTGACGTTTATGTTTAGAGTTGAGGAATGGGCTGATGATTGATGAACAATGTGGGAATTTGAAAATGAAACAATGTGTGAATGAAGTTTCTGAGCTTCGGATTTCTTTAAAAGCTCCACCTCAATTGCACTTTCATATCACTACTCTCGTTGCCTTGTATTTGTTCTAGCCCAGTGCCAATGGTATTTACATTGCTATAAGTTGTTTTGGCGTATCGAATCCACATATCAAAATGTTTGCTCAAATTATAGTGAAGCAAAACAAAATACCTAACCCCTGCATTTTGATATAAAGGCACACTATACTGGTACAAAACATCACTTTCGACAGCAAATGCTTTGGCATTATAATCTTCAATATCAAACATGGCTAAGCGACAAGTAATGTCTAATGGTTTATGCATGGGTTTATACTGAAAGTCTTGGTAGATAAGGGTTCCTGTCTTTTGTCCAATACCGGAGGCATTAAAAATGCTATGCTCTAATCTTGATTTAAAAATAAAATTATTGCCTGCTTTGTATTGCAAATTCAATCTAAAAACATCTTTTGTTTG
>CAIVPY010000544.1 GCA_903907885.1 uncultured Bacteroidota bacterium | reverse complement strand
CGCTAATCCAAAATTTTCATAATGTATCAATGCATCATGGTTACCATCTATAATAAGCTCTTTAAAGGTATTATTCATCTCAATAGCCCAATCGTAGCCAAATTCAGGCTCATTCATCTTGTCCCATGCCACCATGCCCAAGTTGTGAACCATATTTCCACTACCAATAATTAACACTCCTTTAGTGCGAAGCGAAGACAGTTCTTTTGCCAAGGCATAGTGGTATATTGCTGGTTTTGTATAGTCGATGCTAAGTTGCAATACGGGCACATCGGCATTTGGATATAGGTGTTTCACAATGCTCCATGTGCCATGATCCAATCCCCATTTCTCGTCAAGGTCAACTATGATGCTTTTAATAGTATGTTTCACTTCTTTGGCATAGGCAAGTCTTCCAGGTGCAGGATATTGCACATCAAACAAAGCTTTTGGAAAACCACCAAAATCGTGGATGGTACGTGGCTTTTCCATGGCTGTAATAAAAGTGCCTTTGGTTTCCCAATGAGCCGATACGCACAATACCATTTGTGGTTTGGGTATCTTCAAACCAATGCTTTGCCATTTTCTCACAAATTCATTTTCTTCAATGGCATTCATGGGGCTACCATGACCCATAAACATAACAGGCATGGGTTTACTATTAGCAAGGTTTCCTGCTATTTTATTCAAATCACTTAAATTCATACATACTGCGGATAAGGGTAGGAGTGAAGCCACTTTTATAAAATCTTTCCTATGCATTTGTTGTCGAACAAATGTACATAATTTAATTTTACTGTCCCCCTGCCCAATGCAAGAAGCCAGCATCTGAAAGTAAATATCCTTTAGCAGCAGTAGATTTTGTTACTCCATCTCCCACTCGGCATAGCAAGTAGCAGTTTCGTGAAGTTTCAAGCGTTTTAGTGTAATGTTTTTAGGAAACTGAGTTTCAATTCTTTTTAGAATTTCGATGAGCATATATTCAGCAGTGGGTTCTTCATCTAGCCAAAGTATTTTGGTGTCTAATAGGCTGCTGCTGCTTTTGTTTTTGTCATTCTGTTTCAGCATCAGGGCATGGTCAAAGTCATTAATAACAAACTCTTGCACCACTTTCTTCATGTCTTTAAAATCAATGAGCATGTTCGAATCGTTTAGGGTTTTTCCCGTTACGGTTACATGCAGCTCATAACTATGTCCGTGTATGTTTTTGCATTTTCCATCATAGCACGAAATGGCATGTGCGGCTTCAAACCTAAATATTTTTGTAATACTAAGCATGTTTAATTCAAATTTGATGGTTATTGAAATACAGAATTATTGTTAGAAGGAAAGATTTTCATTTTGTTAACAGAATATTTTTCATGTAATTAAAAATAATTAGCAAGCACAAAACAGCTAACGACAACATTAAAACAATGCCCGAAATATTAAAGGTAATAAACCAAGGTAATAATTTTGCCATCATAATGTTATGTGGCATATCGGTATTAAACACTTGCCATATTCCTTTCTTTACACCTGCAATGTTTAGTGCTAACCAAAAAATCAGAAGACTTATTTGTATAGTCCAAAAAACAATATTTAAACTAGTACTGGGTTTAAGATATGAAATTGTTTTGGTACTAAAAATGATAAAACATGCCGAAAACAATATCATAGTGTTAATACCAATGGTAGTTCCCATGGCATGTGCCACCGTAACATGAGTGCCATGTGTAAAAATATTTATTGCCGGAATCGACATTAATATGGCTTGTCCCATATTAACAAAAATCCAAAAATCGGCAGCCATTATAAAACGATATGGATAGAAATGGTAATTAGATTTAATGTCTTGAATAGATTTTTTCCAATCGTGAATAATGCGAATAAAAAACACCCATTCGGTCATACTTACTATATAACCAATGTATCTAATATAACTTTCGGTTGGTAGCGTATAAATATGATGTCCCCAGTTGAACATTAGGTTAAACAAACCTAAAAAAAACATAGCAAATGACAACTTACTGTAGCCAACTTTATTTTCTCCACTAATTCTATCCATCAAAAAAAACGATGTACCATAAATGATTTGATTCCATGAGCCTACGAGCGACCCATTAACTTTCCATTGTATGGTCATATCAGTTATAAAGTTTTCTCTAAAGTAAGGAAACATCCACAAATAGTTTTCGAAAAATGTAAACAGGAAAAATACAATACCTGTCATCCACATCCATATGTATACGGGCCATTTTTTTATTTTCAATACCGATTTTAAAAAATTTATTAGAAATAAAAACCACGAGCAAGCAATTGGTAATGCCCATATTGGATTAAACTCCCAATATTCTCTACCTCCAAATTCTTTATTAAAATAACCTACAACAATACCAACGGTTGCTATAAACCATAGCATAAATTGCACTGCAGCTATGTTGTTTGAAAATGTATTTGGATATAATATTTGTAAGCCACTAATAACACTTGCAGTAGCTCCAATAATTATCCAAAAAACCACCAACGAAACATGCAAAGGACGGAGTGCAGAAAAGTCGAGTGTATCTTTTAAAAATGTTGGAAAAATATATACCTGAGCAGCAAGTAGCCCAAACAACAAACCTCCTAGCAATACAACTAAAGCTAGGATAAAAAATAACTTACCAAAATGTATTTGTTTTATCATTTCTGTTCAATCATTCCTGTGTAAGAAATATTAAAAGTATTATAATCAACCGACCCTGATTTGTCGGCTTGTTTTAAAAACTCAACTAGTTCATTTATTTCATTTTCGGGCATATGACCATAAGATGGCATAACTACATTTCCAGTATAAATAAAAGCTCTTATTAAGGGTTCACCTTTTCCTTTTTTCGAGTATATATTGGTTAAATCAGGTCCTAAATATCCGCCTAAACCATAAAGTTGATGGCAACTTTGACAATTGTATTTTTGCCAAACCAATCTACCATTTATGGCTTTGTGAATGTCAATACTTATATCTTGTTTAGTAAATATTGGTTGTAGATATATGCTAAACGAATAAGTTAAAAAACATACACATAAAAGAATAAACAAGGTTAAAGGTTTTATGTTCATATTACATTGTTTTATCTATTTTTATCCTCACATCAACAGCTACTAATTCATTAGGAGTTCCTCTGAATGGATTAATATCAAGTTCAGCTATTTCGGGTGCGAAATTAACAAGTGAAGCTATACGCATAATAGCATCTGCAAACATTTCCTCATTTACACCTTTATTATTTCTATAGCCTTTAATGATTTCATAACCTTTTAATGAGCGAATCATTGATGATACTTCTGTTTTATTTAAAGGAGCTAATCCATAAGAAATGTCTTTTAATACTTCGACAAAAATCCCACCTAATCCAGCTAAAATTAAGTGTCCAAAGTTGCCTTGCCTAACTGCTCCACAATATAATTCCACGCCCTCAATCATAGGTTGAATCATTACTCCTTTAGCTTCTGGTATATTAATCATTCTTTCGTATTCGCTAAAAAGTCTGTCATCATTCATAATGTTAAGTGTTACTCCTTTCACTTCGGTTTTGTGTAGTGGCCCAAGTACCTTCATCACAACTGGGTATTGAATTTTGGGTATTACCATTTTAACACAGTCAAGTGAATAACATAAATATTCTTTTACTAAATTTATACCACAAGCTTGTAACAGTTCTTTGCTTTGCTCTGGTTTTAAATAACCATTAGGTGCTTGCGAAATGATGCTACGAATGGTAGCTGTTTCCATGTCCATTAAATGTGTCATACCAAATGTTGGTAAAGGACATTGATAAACATGAGGCAATGCTCTACCTAAAACAACTTCATCTGAAAAATTTATATGACCTTTTGAAAGAAATGACTCAATTTCATTTTTTGCATTAACAAGTGACGGCAAAACAGGAAAGATTGGTTTTTTACCAGATTGCATTTTTTCATCTAAGACTTGATAAACATCCTTTACATTAAACAAGCCTGGGCTTCCAAATACTACAATGATACCATCAATTTCATTTAAGCCTTCGCAAAAATCAATAATTTCTCCTAATTGTTCGGCAGTTCCAGTAGCCAAAAAATCTATTGGGTTTGATACAGAAGAGCCTGCATGAAGTTTGCTTAAAAGTTGAGAAGCCTTTTCCGATTCGATTAATGGCACCTCCATTCCTCTGCTACACAAAGCATCGGTAAGCATTACAGCAGAACCTCCAGCATGTGTAACAATAGCTAATTTATTACCCATTAGTGGCTTGCTTTGAAAAACACAACCAGCAGAAATTAATTCATCTCGCCCACTACAATACATAATTCCTGCTTTGTTAAATAGAGCTCTAATAACAATATCAGAACTTGCTAAAGCACCAGTATGTGAAGAAGCTGCTCGTCCTCCTGCATCTGAAAATCCAGATTTAATAGCAGCAATTTTACATCCTTTTTTTATAAGTGATGTGGCATGCTTCATCAACTTAAATGGATTGCGAATACTTTCTAAATATAGGAGTTTAACTCTTGGACTATTATTATCAAAGTTTTTATCCATATATTCAAGAATATCTTCTGCCGACACCTGCGAAGCGTTTCCTATTGAAAATACATTTGAAAAACGCAGGCCTGTAGACATTGCAGCTTCCATTATAAACACTGCAGTAGCACCTGAACTTGAAATTAACTCGCAACCTTGTGGATCATATGCTGGTATAGGGGTAGTGAAAACTCCTTTGTAATTTTCGTTCATAACGCCAATACAATTCGGTCCTATCAAGCAAGCATTTGCATTTGAGATTGTTTCTACTAATTCTTTTTCTAATATTTTCCCTTCTTCACCAGCTTCTCCAAATCCAGAAGAGTATATAATGAATGCTTTTGTGTTTTTAGAAATTAATTCCTTTACAGAAGCCACGCATATGAGAGCAGGAACAGCTAATATAGCCAAGTCCACTTCGGGTAAATCGCTTATTTTTTTAACATGGGTAACCCCAACCATATTTAATTGGTTAGGATTTACACCATATAATTCACCTTTAAATCCACCACTTAATAAGTTGAGCAATACTTTACCTCCTGGTTTTGTTTCGTGCTCAGATGCTCCTATAACGGCAATATGTCTTGGCGATATGAGTTGTTTGTTTATCATAATTTTTCGAATCTTGCTTGGAAGAATCTTAAATATTCTGGTTCATATACCATTTTCATTCCTTTTATTTTATTCCTTTTTTCATATACTTGAGCAGTAGATTCCGCAATCACATCCATGTGAGCTTGGGTATATACCCTACGAGGAATGGTAAAACGAACTAACTCTAATTTTGGATTATAGTTTTGTCCATTGGCTTTTCTTCCAGCACTTACAATACCGCGTTCCATTGTACGAACACCCGACTCTACGTATACTTCTGCAGCAAGTGTTTGTGCTGG
>CAIVPY010000543.1 GCA_903907885.1 uncultured Bacteroidota bacterium | reverse complement strand
TGTTACATCAACTAAACTTCCAAGACTCTTTCCTTGGCTTTCTGCTATTACTGCTGCTTTTATTTTAGCATCTTCTCCAGCCAGTTTCAATGCTTTTGCTTTGTACTCATTTTGCTTTTCTTGTGAAAGTTCGAAGTTGATATTAGTTACCAATGCACCAGCATCAACTGCTCTGTCAACAATATCTGCCACTTTGTCAAAGTCATTAGTCTTTACAACTAATTGCTGTGAAGCAACATATCCCTTTATTTTATTTCCTCCGCCATAATAGTTATAATCCCATTCAGGATAAGTAGTTATCTCGCTTGTTTGAATATCTTTTCTCTCCAATCCAAGCTTAACTAATTCCGTTAATACTTTATCACTTGCTGCAAAGACAGCATCTTTAGCTTCCTGTGCAGTTGTTTGCCTTGATTCAACATTCAAATAAATTGATGCTTTATCAGGCTGAACTGTTAAAGTTGAATAACCCTGAGCAGAAACCACCGGCCCTGTGCTCGAACTCAAGAATAAATATCCTAAGATTGCAACTATTACCACCACTACTCCGATAGTTAACGCAATCGTTTTTCCAGTTTCCATTTTATGAACCTCCTTTCATTTTTGTAATCAAATTCCATATAAGGAAAATTAATATTGCAGTAAAACTACCTAAAAGAAACCATGCCCAAATTTCAGGAATATTTATTTGTTGAGCTAATGTTCCAGCCATTTCAGGAACCGCTCTAATATCCACAGCACTAGGAGCACTTGCTGCTAACTTATTGCCTATTTCTGCTGCTCCCGAACTCGCGTAATCCATTGTTGGTTGAACACTATTAGCAATACCAGTTTCAACAGAATTTATTACCTCAGAGCTATTTGAAACAAAATTTCCTGTAAAATATTTTACAACAGCAGTTACAATCAATGAACCCACAATTGCAGGAACAATTCCTTTAACTCCAATGTTTCTAGGAGAGATGACTATTCTTTTATTTGATAATTTATACTTTGGAATCTGCTTTCCCTTTATACTCCATAATATTTGAGATGTTTTTTCTATTAATCCTGCTTCAACCAATTTATCAATGTTATATGTAGCTGTGTTTATCGGCATCTTAATTGAATTAGAAATATCTGTTGCGCTCATTTCTTTTTCGCTCAATAGCCCAAGAATCTTTTTGCATGTATTATTTGCCAATGCTTCAGCTATTTTTCCTGCCCTAGGATCATTCAAATCAATCATTACTTGTTTTTCAGTCATATTTTATCCAAGTAAAATAGGTATTTAAACAAAGCGAAAGGTTCGAATTAGATTGAAGTTATCAATTATTTTAATATTTTATTAGAACTCTTTTCTTTTTAATCAAATAAAACAAGTAGGAAAGGCAAATCGGAACATTTCAGTTTAAATGTGTGGCTTTTAGTAGCTGCATGCTAAACTCCTCGCTTTCTCAGAGTGTACACATCAGCTCTATCAACGTCATCTTCTTTGACGGCCTATATTGTCTCGTCTTGCGGGCGACTTCGTACTTAGATGCTTTCAGTACTTATCCGCCAATGCGTAGCTGCTCGGCCTGCTCATAACAGCCGATACACCAGAGGCATCCGAGTACCGTTCCTCTCGTACTAGATACTCGTTCCACTCAGACAATTGCGCGCCTAGTAGATATCATACAAACTGTCTCGCGTATATACTCAAAACTTATGATTTTGTTTTGTATGGACTATACCTTCATCCTTCTCTTTCGAGTTAGGAGATCAGCGTGTTAATCATATTGTTGAGATATGATTCTGACAATTTCTTGTCAAGTCTCTACGGGGTCAATCATTTTCATGACGACTTCCCTCGGTATTGCCATAGTCTTTCCAGTTAGTCTAACTAAGGTTTCACCGATATGAGCTGATTTTATTTTTCATACAATTACTTGTATGCAACGCCGCGTTTAAATTATTTATTTATTTGCTTGCTAATTTTTTTGGTTTGGTATCTTTTAACTGGATCCAATATTTACGTTCTTAACCCAGCTAACGATCCCTTTTAATGCGTGAACTCCGACACCCTTGGTTGCTTATGCACAACCAGGATAGGAAGAGCCGACAGCGATGTACCAAACCGCACCGTCAATATGAACTATCGGGTGCGACAAGCCTGTTATCCTTGAGGTACCTTTTCTGTCACACACGAGCCCTATTAAAAAGCTACGTGGGGTCGCTAAGCCCGACTTTCGTCTCTGCATTCTTTGCTGTGCGAAATACAGTCAGGTAAGCTTTTGCCTTCGCACTCAACTCCAGATTTCCAACCTGGATGAGCTTACCATTAGGCCCTACTGATACATTTTCAGTAGGGTGCCGCCCCAGCCAAACTGCCCGCCTGACGGTGTCCCCTCCCGGGTGAGCAGCTTTAAGGAAAGTGAGTAGTATTACATGATCGCTCCCGTTTTGCCGAAGCTAACGTTCGATGCTCCTACCTATTCTATGCATTCCCCTTAAAGCCACAACATCAAGTTGCAGTAAAGGTCTACAAGGTCTCCGCTTCCCACTAGGCGTCACCGGCATTTTCACCGGTAAGTTTGTTCAGAAGGACTTGGTTAGGGACAGTGACCATCTCGTTAAACCATTCATGCACGTCTCCATTCAGAAGACAAGGCATTACGCTCAATTATGTTACCACTATTAAAATTCAATTAAAATTTAAATCATCCAAAAAACTAAAAGTTATCAGATGGGCCAGTCGTACAACGATTAGTACGTGAACCTGTCATGTTTAAAATCCGGGTTTAACTCCCGGCTGGTCCATCTAATGTTATTCATTAGTATCTGGTATATTTAAATTTTTCCTTTAATAGGGAATTACTTTATTAGTAATTTCTTAATGTCGCCATTAAGTTCGGATCATATCTTGATAATTATTTTATTAATTATCTCTAGCGTGTGATCTCTGAGGATTCG
>CAIVPY010000542.1 GCA_903907885.1 uncultured Bacteroidota bacterium | reverse complement strand
ATTAATCAACTCAAAAGAAATGCTTCGATTTAAGAAAGAATGGCAAAAATATGAAATCAAAAAAAGTTCAAGTTGCTTTATTCTAATCCACTTGTTAGTTCATTCATTCTATTAGCATCAAGCCTAATAAAAATAAAAAGCAGAACAGTAAAACTTAATAATGCAGAACCTCCGTAGCTAAAATATGGAAGTGGAATACCAATAACTGGAATCAAGCCAAGGGTCATCCCCACGTTAATTGTAAAATGGAAAAACAAAATAGATACTACACTATACCCATATATTCGATTAAATTTATAGCGTTGCCTTTCGGCCATAAAGAGCAATCGCCAAAGCAGTAGCATGTATAGAGCTATGAATAGTAAACTTCCAGCGAAACCATATTCTTCGCCAATGGTACAAAAAATAAAATCGGTACTTTGTTCTGGTACAAATCGAAATTTATTTTGTGTACCCTCTAAAAACCCTTTTCCTAAAAGCCCACCCGAGCCAATGGCAATTTTTGATTGTTGCACATTGTAGCCAGCCCCTTTCATATCTACTTCCCTTCCAAGCAGCACATTTATCCTTGATTTTTGATGTGCTTGTAATACATTTTCAAAAACATAATCTACAGAACTTACATATATACTAGCAAAGGTAATTACACCCGCAGTTACATATATTAGCAACATGGTTCTTCTTACTATTACCAGAAAGGCACCTGCTAATATCACTAAAGCAATAATGATGTAGAGTGGTTTTACAAGAAGTGCTAGCACACTTAACACGCCAATGGCAATGCCTACTATTAAAAGCCATCCTGGCAAACCTTCTCTATATAAAACCAATGCAAAAGCAATAAACACAAGAGCCGAGCCTGTTTCGTTTTGTAAAAGAATAATTATCATTGGAAGTACTATCATGCCTGCACATATCAATTGTGTTTTTCTATCTTTAAACTGTATGTTGTATCCACTAAGATATTTTGATAAAGCAAGTGCCGTGGCAAATTTGGCAATCTCGGCAGGTTGAAATTGAATACCAGCAAAACGTATCCATGAACTTGAACCTTTAATTTCGGTTCCAAAAACAAATACAGATAAAAGCATTACAATACCAATACCATACAAACCATAAGCAAAGGCATAGAAGAACTTTTCATCAATTAACAATATCATTAATCCAACAAAAAATGATATACCAATCCAAACCAATTGTTTTCCATAATTCATGCTGTTGTCGTAAATCATAGGATTGGTTTCTTTATACACAGAAGCGTATATGCACAATAAGCCCGCTACTACAAATATGTAGTAGAGCATTAATGTTAGCCAATCAAATTTAGCGGGTTTTGGTTGCTGCTGTATCATTGGTGTTTTTATGTGTAAGGTTTGCCTTTATCATGTGCTCATATAAAACTATTCTAGTATCGTGTTTCTTGGTAAGGTATTCTTCCATCATTAAACTGGCAATAGGTGCAGCATAGGTTGCACCAAAACCAGCATTTTCAACCACAACCGCAATCGCAATTTTTGGTTTAATTTTGGGTGCAAAGGCAAAAAAGATTGAGTGGTCTTTTCCATGTGGATTTTGCGCTGTACCTGTTTTTCCGCAAATTTCTATTCCCGGTATTTTAGCAATGTATGCAGTTCCATGCTCAACCACATCTTGCATACCATCAATTACTACCTGAAAATATGAAGTGTCAATGGTGCTCCAATGTTTCTTGTTATATTCAGGATCTGGATTTATTTTAGAATCAATTCGTTTAACGATATGAGGTGTAATGTAATAACCCCTATTAGCAACTGCAGCAGTTGCATTTGCCATTTGGAGTGGAGTTATTCCTAATTCACCTTGACCAATACCAAGCGATATAGTTGTTAAAGCTTGCCAGCGATAACGACCATAAATCTTATCATAATACTCGCTTGTTGGAACAAGTCCAGAACCTTCACCGTATAAGTCAACTCCTAATTTATTTCCTAATCCAAAACTCGTAATGTGTTTACGAAAATTTTTATAAGCGTCTTCTCTCAATTTGTATGCAGGATTGTTTACCACACTTCTATATACTTGACAGAAATATGAATTACAGCTAACTGCTATACCACCTCTTAATTGCAACGGAGAGCCATGTGCATGACATCCTACAAATAAATAACCTCTTGAGCATCCATAAGAAGTTGCTGGAGTTAGTACTTTTTCTTGTTGTCCTGTAAGAGCCATTAGTACTTTAAAGATAGAGCCGGGTGGATAGGGTGCTGCAATGGAACGATTAAAAAGAGGCTTAGAAGGATCTAAAAGTAATTCCATGTAGTGCTTGCCCCTATCTCGTCCAACAAAAAGATTTGGGTCGTAACTTGGGGTACTTACCATTGCCAAAATTTCTCCTGTTGAGGGTTCGATAGCAATCACACTTCCTATTTTGTTTTGCATTAACTCTTCGCCCAATGCTTGAAGTTTATAATCAATACTTAGGTTTATGTTCTTCCCTGATACAGATGGTGTATCAAACTCACCATTTTTGTAACGTCCTTGTGTACGTGCTTTTGAGTCAACCAAAATGTATTTGATTCCTTTTATTCCACCTAATTCCTTTTCATAACTTCGCTCCACACCACTAATACCTTTAAAGTCGCCCATTTGGTAATAGCCATTTGAGTTTTCAATATCTTTGTCTGTTACTTCACTAATATACCCCATAACGTGCGCAGCATTACTATGAGCATATTTTCTATCGGTTCTTACATCTACATAAAAGCCTCTGAAGTCATACAAATGTTCTTGAAATGCTGCATAGACGGGAATAGATATTTGCCTATCGAATATGGATTTTTTGTAAGGGGCATACCCTTTTTGACGTTTAAGTTTTTCAAACTTGAATCTGAATTGCTCCGCAGTGATACCTAAAACTTCACAGAACAAAGCAGTGTCTAAAGTCTTTACTTCAATAGGAATAACAGACAAATCATACACAGCATCATTATAAACCAAAAGCTCGCCATTTCTATCATAAATTAGTCCTCTGGCTGGATAGATAGTTTGTTCTTGTAGCACATTATTCTGTGCCGAACGGAAATAACTATCATCAACAATTTGCAACTGTATCAGGCGTATCACATACACAAAAGCCACTAAACAAAAGGCTATGAAAAGTATTTTTTGTCTGATTTTATTATCCATTTATGAAGTAAAAACAATAAAATAATTGATGTGCAACAAAGCTAATTCAAAAACAGAAATTGACGTT
>CAIVPY010000541.1 GCA_903907885.1 uncultured Bacteroidota bacterium | reverse complement strand
TTTTGATAGGTTTTATTTCCTTTCAATTAACAAAAAATACTGACCTAGATAACCTGCGTCTATTTGCAATTATTGGAGTCTTAGGTGGTTTTACAACCTTTTCGTCATTTAGTATAGAGGTTATTAATATGTTAAGAGAAAAGTTTGTGTGGCAGGCTTTATTCTATGTTTTAGTTTCAAATGTTTTAGGCATTTTTGCTGCCTATATAGGTTATTCAATCAAATCCTAATGCAAGGCATTGTTATAAAATCTACTGGCAGTTGGTACATGGTTCGTAAAGAAGATGGAAGCATTGTTTCTTGTCGTATCAAAGGTAAATTTAGACTAAGTGGTATAAAACATACCAACCCCATTACTGTGGGTGATGTAGTGGAATTTGATTTGGAACCCAGTAATCAAAATGGGGTGATTCATAAAATACAAGAGCGCAAAAACTACATCATCCGAAAGGCAAATAATTTATCTAAACAAACCCACATCATAGCAGCTAATATTGACCAAGCTATGCTTATGGTAACCTTGGCTTTTCCAAAAACATCATTGGGATTTATTGACAGGTTTTTGATGACTGCCGAAGCCTATCACATTCCTGCTACCATTGTTTTTAATAAGGTTGATTTGTTTAGCAACGAGATGGAAGATTTATTAGATGATACCATTGCATTGTATCAAAACAACATTGGATATCCTTGCATTAAAACATCTGTAAAAAACAATATTGGTTTAGATGAAGTGAAGGAGTTTTTAAAAGATAAAACTACCTTGGTGAGCGGGCATTCAGGCGTTGGCAAATCTTCATTGCTTAATGCCATTGAGCCAGAATTAAATATTAAAACAGGCGACATATCGAGCTACTCTTTCAAAGGACAACACACCACTACTTTTGCCGAAATGCACCCACTTTCGTTTGGTGGATATATTATAGATACACCTGGTATTAGAGAGTTTGGTTTAGTTGATTTTAATGATGCTGAAATTTCACATTATTTTAAAGAAATGAAGGGCTTTATTGGAAAATGTAAGTTCAATAATTGTAAACACATGAATGAGCCAAATTGTTCCATCATTAAAGCTGTTGAAGAGCACCTTATCAGTGCCGAAAGATACCAAAGTTATTTAAGCATCATGAACAATGATGACATTTACGAATAAGATATGAAAGCAGTTGTTCAGCGAGTTTCAGGGGCACAAGTGAAGGTGGATGGTAATGTGATTGGTGCCATCAATTATGGCTTGTTAGTATTATTAGGCATTGAAGATACCGATACAGAAGAAGACATAGCATGGCTCTGCGCCAAGATTGTATACCTAAGAATTTGTAATGATGAATCTGGTGTGATGAATGTATCCATCAAAGATTTGAATGGCAACTTGCTTTTAGTTAGCCAATTTACCTTACACGCATCCACCAAAAAAGGAAACAGACCTTCTTACATCAAAGCTTCTAAACCTAATTTTGCCATACCCATGTATCACAAGTGTATTAGTCAATTTGAAACAGAATTGGGCAAACCCATACATACAGGTGAGTTTGGTGCAGACATGAAAGTGAGTTTAGTAAATGATGGACCTGTAACCATTATTATTGACACCAAAAACAAAGAATAGCAATGACAATAGACGATGCTCAAAAACAAGTGGACGAATGGATAAAAACCATTGGGGTTAGATATTTTAACGAGCTAACTAACACAGCCATATTGATGGAAGAAGTGGGCGAGTTAGCCCGAATTATGGCTAGAAAATATGGCGAACAATCGATCAAAAAATCAGAGGAAAGCGTTGACTTAGGCGATGAAATGGCCGATGTGCTGT
>CAIVPY010000540.1 GCA_903907885.1 uncultured Bacteroidota bacterium | reverse complement strand
TGGGCTGGATTGCTAAAATATTGCAATACACTTTCTGCAATGCGTTCGCCAATTTCATCAACTAAAATAAGACTTTCGACAATGGGGGAGAGATTGCTAGAAGTGGTGAGGTGGACGATGTGCTTTTGAATGAATTAAACCAATTGCCTTTCTATCAAATAGCAGCAGCAAAATCATTAGGCAGAGAATGGATAAACTCCGACTTTTGGCCCATAGTGAAAAAGCATTTAGACATTAGCGAGGAAGAAAAAATGGCAACTTTGAGTGAGCATATTGCTACCCAAATAGCCCACACCATCAATCATAAAGAAGCCAAAAAAGTATTGCTAACGGGGGGAGGGGCTTTCAATACATTTTTAATTGAGAAGATTCACAGCAAAACAAAGGCTGAAATTATTATTCCCTCGAATGAATTAGTAAACTATAAGGAAGCACTTATTTTTGCCTTTCTAGGAATACTAAGATTGCGTAACGAAGTTAATTCTCTAAAAAGTGTTACAGGGGCAAAACAAGACAGTATTGGTGGAGCACTGCATGGTAATTTCAAGAAGTTGGTAGAAAATTAAATGAATAATAAATAAAGGGAATTTAAAACTAAGAATTAAAAATAGATGCAATTACAAAAACTGATTAAAAAATACGAAGACAAACAACCTGAAATTGTTTTTGAATGGAAAGATAGCGAAACAGAAGCAGAAGGTTGGGTAGTTATAAACTCTTTACGAGGTGGTGCTGCAGGTGGTGGAACCCGTATGCGAAAAGGATTAAACAAACACGAAGTAACTTCATTGGCTAAAACAATGGAGATTAAATTTACAGTGGCTGGCCCTGCCATTGGTGGTGCTAAGTCAGGTATTAACTTCGATCCTGCTGACCCTCGCAAAAAAGGTGTATTAGAGCGTTGGTATGCTGCTGTTTCACCATTGTTGAAAAACTATTATGGAACTGGAGGCGACTTAAACGTGGACGAGATACATGAAGTAATTCCTATCACAGAGAAGTTGGGTGTTTTGCATCCACAAGAAGGTATTGTTAACGGACATTTTAAAATCAGTACTGAATCAACCAAAAAACGCATTAGCAATTTGCAAATAGGTGTGTCAAAACGCTTGGATGATGCAAGGTTTTCGCCTGATGTAAATAAAAATTTCTTAGTGGCTGACATGATAACAGGTTTTGGTGTGGCCGAAGCTGTTCGTCATTATTATGGCATTTGGGGTGGCAATGTAAACATGAAAAGAGCCATCATACAAGGTTGGGGAAATGTGGGCGCAGCTGCGGCCTATTACCTTAGCACTTTTGATGTGTTGGTTGTTGGTATTATTGACCGAAATGGTGGAGTAATGAAACCAACAGGTTTTAGCAAAGAAGAAATAAAAGACATGTTCTTAAACAAACAAGGCAATACCCTTGTGCATCCTGATATGATGAGCTTTGAAGAAATCAATGCCAAGATATGGGATGTTGGAGCTGAGATTTTTGTGCCTGCGGCTGCCTCTCGATTGGTAACCAAAGAGCAAGTGGATAGAATGGCTGCAAACGACCTAGAAGTGATAAGTTGTGGTGCCAATGTACCTTTTGCTGACGAACAAATTTTCTTAGGCGAAATTGGAAATTATACCGATGACCAAGTGGCTGTGATACCTGATTTTATTGCCAATTGTGGTATGGCACGTGTGTTTGCTTATTGCGAAAGCAACGATGATATAGACTTGAGTGATGAGGCTATTTTCAAAGACAGTTCAAAAATTATTTGGCAAGCCATGATGCGTTTGCATCAGTTCAATCCTAAGCATAGCGGTTTATTGAAAAAAGGATTGGAAATGGCATTGGTAAACCTTGTAAAGTAAGTAGTTTTCTTTATGGCAAAGCGTAAGCTACAACAGTTTGCTGAGTTCACAAGTTTTCCTAATACTTTTGATTTTGCCCGCGACATGAAGGGCAAATGGAATGCAGAATATTTTAAAAACAATA
>CAIVPY010000539.1 GCA_903907885.1 uncultured Bacteroidota bacterium | reverse complement strand
TTATAAATAATAATTGTTGATTTTCAGACAATTATTTCATTATATAAGTATAAAATATATTTTTTACTCAATATGTTAAAAAAACATATACTGAGTAAAGTCATACATTATTATATTGCAGCGTTTTTTATAACAAACCCAATGATATAATGATTTTAAAAAACTTACTAAACAAATCAATTTTTGCAGCTACATTATTCTTGTGTTCAGTTAATGTATTTGCCTCATCATCAATTAGAACTACTGCCATTTTAAGCAGAACATCAACTGAAAGTTTATCTTTATTTGAAAAAATAAAGTTAGATTTAGAGTCTCCTTCTCAAGTTTCTATGGCTCAGGTTATTACAACTACATCATCAAACACATCAAGTATTAATTGGCTTTTATTATTAGTTGCAATATTAGTAATTGTGGTTATAGGTGTTGTTTTTGATGTTCTAGAAAAAACGGCAAGAATTCAGGGAAAGTCACTTTTAAACTGGAGCAAGATAAATTCTATTTTGTTGATTGTGTTTTTAATTGTTGGTATGATAGCAACAGTTTGGGAATTTAGGGTTCATGGTAAATTAACACTTTTTGAACAAGGAGCAGCTTCTGAGCATGGTGTTATTTATGATAATATGTTTATGATAACCCTTGCCTTAACAGGCTTTGTGTTTGTTATCACCCAAGTTTTATTATTTTGGTATAGTTATAAATATAAGCACAACCCAAACCGCAAAGCATTATACTATCCTGATAATCATAAGTTAGAGTATATATGGACTATTGTTCCTGCAATTGTATTAACAATTTTAGTAGTTCGAGGTTTAATTACTTGGAACAAAATCATGTATCAAAAAGACGAAAAAGCTATCAATGTAGAGATATTTGGATACCAATTTGGGTGGAATGCAAGATATGCTGGTACTGACAATAAGTTAGGTTTTCATGATTTCAGAACAGTAGGTGTAATTAATCCATTAGGTGTTGACACTACTGACGAAAAAGCTTTTGATGATATTGTTACCAATGAGTTACATTTACCTGTGGGTGTGCCAGTTCATTTCCACTTTAGAGCAAAAGATGTAATTCACAGCGCATATTTCCCTCATTTCAGAGCACAGATGAATGTAGTTCCAGGTTTACCAACTCAAATGGAATTTATACCAACAGTGACAACTTCCGAAATGAGAGCTAAATTAAAACAACCAACATTTGATTATGCTTTATTGTGTAACAAAATATGTGGTTCAGCTCATTATAGAATGAAAATGAAGATAGTTGTTGATAGTCCTGCTGAATACGAAAAATGGATGAAAGAACAACCTGCATTAGTTAATAAGTCTGCTCATACAGTAACAGAAGTTGCTACACCACCAACTGCAGATAACAAAGAACAGGTAAAAAAAGAAGTAGTATTAAATTAATTCATTAGATAAAAATAAACAAAGTTATATATGAGTAATACACATGACAATCATGATGCAGTAGGACAGCACGAGGAGCATGCACATCATGAAGAGAATTTTGTAAATAAGTACATTTTCAGTATGGATCATAAGATGATTGCCAAACAGTTTTTAATAACTGGTATCATCATGGGAACTATTGGTATGTTAATGTCGCTTATTTTTCGTCTTCAACTTGCATATCCAGATACAAAATTTGCTTTTTTTGAAAGTATATTAGGACATTGGGGTAAAGATGGAAAACTTGACCCTAACTTTTACCTAGCCTTAATTACAATTCATGGTACCATCATGGTTTTTTATGTTTTAACAGCAGGTTTAAGTGGAACTTTTTCAAATTTATTAATACCACTTCAAGTAGGAGCAAGAGACATGGCATCACCATTTATGAATATGCTTTCATATTGGTTTTTCCTTTTATCATCAGTTGTTTTATTGTGTTCTTTATTTGTTGAAGGTGGACCTGCATCAGCAGGTTGGACTGTTTATCCTCCATTGTCAGCATTACCTAAAGCTATTCCTGGTTCGGGTACAGGTATGACTTTATGGTTGGTAGCTATGGTGTTATTTATTGTATCTGCGTTATTGGGTGGTATCAATTACATCACTACTGTGTTAAACATGCGTACCAAAGGTATGAAAATGACTAGAATGCCTTTAACAATTTGGGCTTTCTTAATCACTGCAGTTTTAGGTTTATTATCTTTTCCAGTATTATTAGGTGGCGCATTGCTATTAGTATTTGATAGAAGTTTTGGTACTTCTTTCTATTTAAATGAAATTGTGGCTGAATTAGCAGGTGGAATTGAAAGAACTGGGGGTTCCCCTGTTTTATTCCAACACTTATTCTGGTTCTTAGGTCACCCAGAGGTTTATATCATATTATTACCTGCATTAGGTATCACATCTGAAGTAATTGCTACTAACTCTCGTAAGCCAATTTTTGGTTACAGAGCGATGATTATTTCAATTCTTGCCATTGCTTTCCTATCTTTTATTGTATGGGGACATCACATGTTTGTAACTGGTATGAATCCATTCTTAGGATCTGTTTTTATGTTAGGTACACTTATCATTGCTGTACCTTCAGCTGTTAAAACTTTTAATTATTTAGCTACACTTTGGAAAGGTAATATCAAACTAACACCTGCTATGTTGTTTGCCATTGGTTTGGTATCATTTTTCATATCTGGAGGGTTAACTGGTATATATTTAGGTAACGCTTCTTTAGATATTAATTTACATGATACTTACTTTGTTGTAGCCCACTTTCACTTAGTAATGGGAAGTGCTGCTATTTTTGGTATGATGAGTGGTATTTACCATTGGTATCCAAAAATGTTTGGAACCATGATGAGTAAATCATTGGGATATATTCACTTTTGGTTAACTTTTATCTCTGCATATTGTGTGTTTTTTCCTATGCACTTTATGGGATTAGCAGGTGTACCTAGAAGATACTATGCCAATACAGCATACGATCAGTTTAACGTATTTGTCGACATGAACGAATTCATTACCATAGCTGCTATTTTAGGAGGTCTTGCACAATTAATATTTTTGTTTAATTTCTTTTATAGTATGAGATATGGTAAGCGTTCTCCTAAAAATCCTTGGGAATCTAATACATTGGAATGGACTGCACCAGTTGAACATATTCATGGTAATTGGCCTGGCGAAATTCCTCATGTGTATCGTTGGCCTTATGATTATAGCAAACCAGGGGAAGAAAGTGATTTCATACCTCAAAACATTCCGGATGAATCTCAAAATGGTGATCCAATGATTGAGCCAAAAGCACCTATAGTTCCTCATCATACTGAAGTGCCACCTGTTCATACTCACATTTAGTTTTCAATAATTTACTAATATTGAAAGAAGAAAATAAATATGAGAGGCGGTTTAGACGATTTGGTATTGCTACCATAACCGCAGTGTTCTTTTTAATATTTGTTGGGGGATTGGTAAGAAGTACAGGTAGTGGAATGGGTTGTCCTGATTGGCCAAAATGTTTTGGACAATTAGTACCACCCACAAACATTAGCCAATTACCAAGTGATTATAAAACACAGTTTGCAATCAACGGAAAGGAAATAGCTGATTTTGATGCTTTTAAGACTTGGACTGAATATGTAAATAGGTTAGTAGGTGTTGTAATTGGCATTTTGATTTTTTTGACTCTAGTGTTTGCTTATCCTTACTTAAAGACTCAAAACAAGAAAGTATTTTGGTTAAGTTTTTTAGCCTTTATCTTGGTTGGACTTGAAGGTTGGATAGGGGCAAAAGTAGTTGCAACCGATTTGGCTGTTGCTATGATCACTCTTCACATGCTATTGGCATTAGCTATAGTTGGATTATTGATATTTACCATAACAAGTTCTCAGAGTTTTGTAGTTGAACAATTAACTGAAAACAAATGGATTAAAATACTATTGCTGTTTGCAATAATCATTTCGGTGGTTCAAACGATTAGTGGCACTCAAGTGAGAGAAATGGTGGATGAAGTGGCAAAAAAGGTTGATAATAGAAATCATTGGATTGACGAATTAGGAAACGTGTTTGTATTACATAGAAGTTGGTCTATATTAAATTTATTAATATCAATTGTATTAATGCTTCAATATAAAAAGACATTCGACCGAACTTCGTTAATATATAGATCGGGTTTAGCTTTGATATTGTTGATGTCTGTTCAGGCATTTACAGGAAAAATACTAAGCCTTTTTGGTTTCCCCGGTTATATGCAAAGTATGCACTTAACATTAGGAAGTCTTACAGCAGGATTGCAGATGTTTATCTTCATTCTTGTTTTTTATAAAACAAAAATATCAGAATTTAACAATCTGAAATAATTATAACAGTGGAATAAATTTATTCAACAATTAAAAATAGAGTGATAAAAACATTAGAAATAAACTTAGTAAAGTCAGAGTCAGTAAGTGCAAAACTAAAGGACTACTTGTTATTGGTTAAGCTAAGGCTTAGCTTATTGGTAGTATTTTCATCAGTTGTTACTTATTTAACTGCGGCTATGGGGCATTCCATTAATTGGTTTGAGTTGTCTATGCTTGCCTTAGGAGGTTTTTTTGTGACAGGATCTGCTAATGGTATTAATCAGATAATCGAAAAAGATTTTGATAAGTTAATGCACCGCACAGCAAATCGCCCTTTGGCTACAAATAGAATTTCAATTACCGAGGCTGCTATTTTTTGCACTGCAATTGGTATTATAGGTGTTTCTTTAATTGGATTATACTTAAATAAAACGAGCAGTATATTAGCTTTAGCATCACTTTTATCATATGCATTTATATATACACCTCTCAAACGAGTTTCTCCTATATCTGTTTTGGTAGGTGCTTTTCCGGGAGCTGTTCCAGCTATGTTGGGTTGGGTTGCTTTTACTGGAACTATTGGAATAGAAGCTTTAGTTTTTTTTGGCATACAGTTTTTTTGGCAGTTTCCACATTTTTGGAGTGTAGCTTGGTTATTGGACGATGATTATAAACGAGCTGGTTTTAAAATGTTACCTTCTACACCTGGTCGCGATAAGGGAACAGCTTTGCAAACCCTTGCTTTTACCCTTGTATTAATTCCTTTTGGTATGTTACCTGCTTATTTAGGTTTTGCTGGTTTGATTTCAACCGTTATTGCAGTTATTGGTGCAATTTGGATGAGTTATAATGCCTATTTGTTATTTAAGTCTTGTGATATTGCTTCAGCCAAGAGATTAATGTTTTCGGCCTTTATATATTTACCACTTGTTCAGTTGGCTTTTTGGTTAGATAAAATTTAAAAATTATGAAAGCAGATATGATGAACGAAATACAAATTATAGATGAACGTGAAAACGATTTTATCAACCCAAAGAAATTTGCTTTATGGTTAATTATTGTAGCGAGTGTCATGCTCTTTGCAGCATTTACAAGTGCTTATATTGTTAGAAGAGGAGAAGGAAATTGGGAGTTATTTGATTTGCCTGCTGTATTTGCCTATAACATGATTACAATAGCTATTAGTAGTTTTTTTATGCAAATGGCATTGCTTTCAGCTACAAAGGATGAACTAAGTAAAACTAAATTAGCTCTTTTAATAACTATGGTTTTGGGTATAACATTTTGTTACCTTCAATACCAAGGCTGGAAAGAATTAGTTAAAAATAGTGTTTATTTAGTTGGCAATCCATCTGGCTCGTTTATTTATGTAATCTCAGGTGTTCACATGCTACATGTAATAGGTGGGCTTGTATTTGTAGCACTTATGTTACTACAATCATTCAGAAACAGAGTTCATAAAAAGAGTATTTTATATATAAGTATGTGCACCACCTATTGGCATTTTATAGGCTTAGTATGGGCTTATTTATTTATTTTCTTTAAAATGTACAGATAAAAATTTTATAATTAAAACAATAAAAAATATAACAAAAATGGCAAACACTACTACACTTAAAGCCGAAAAAAAATTCACATGGGGTGGAGGTAAATCTCCATTCTCTGTGAGCTATGGCAAACTAATGATGTGGATTTTTCTACTTTCAGATGCTTTCTCATTTTCATCTTTATTAGTAACCTATGGTTTTATTAGGTTTACTTTTCCTGCATCGGGAGCAAATGAAATAGTTAAGCCTTTGTCTCATACTGCCGATAACTTTGTTGAAGCTATGAAAGAAGCTAAC
>CAIVPY010000538.1 GCA_903907885.1 uncultured Bacteroidota bacterium | reverse complement strand
GCCAAATCACCGGCACGGGAAACCGGGTTCTTCTCCTTCGAAAGATACCGGCGCATCGACGCCTGGATGAGAAATACCTTTGAAAGAAATGACTGTGAAAGGCATGAAAGCAAAAGCAAGTGCTGATGCAACTGTAGACACTAAACTGGGCGGTACTGTTAGTTATGCTGATAATTTTGCTTACAAAGCTGACATGAAGCGTGCTACATTAATGCCTCGTTTCACTGTTAATGGGGTGGCTGTTCCTTTTGATGCTAAGCCTCTTGCAGAAGGTACAATTGCAACTGCTTACTTAATCAAAGCTGATAATAATGTAATTACTAATACAGATGATTATAAGGCAATCGAAAACAACAAATCGGTTAGTATATACTTCCCTATCGATGTAGATAAATTCAATCCAAACTATAAGGTAAACAAAGCAACCAGCAACAAAAAGCAAATTGCTGATTTGAAAACTTTGTTAAAAACAGATAAAAACTTTGTAGCTCGTGGTATTGCAATCAATGCATTTGCTTCTCCTGATGGTGAACTTAGCAGAAATAGCAACTTATCTAAAGGACGAGAAGAATCAACTTATAAATTCTTCAAAAAAGAATTAAAAAAATTAGGTTTCACAGAAGTAAATGACACTACATTCTCTCGTGGATATAGCACATCTGAAGATTGGGCTGGTTTTGCTACCATGATTGATATGAGTGATTTGTCTGACAAAGCTGAAATTTTAAATATTGTAAATAACAAATCAATCTCTGACGAAGAGCGCGAAAGCTTAATTCGTAGAAACCATGCTACAAGTTGGGAAAAAGCAACCAAAACCGTTTTGCCTCAATTGCGCAGAAGCGAATTGGTTATTAAAGGTGCTTCTCCAACTAAAACTGATGAACAATTATTGACTTATTATAGCAACTATTCAGCATTGAATACAACTGAATTGTTTCACTTAACTGTAATAACCTCTGATTTAACTAAAAAAGAAGAAGTTTTAAAAGCATACACCGCAGCTAACACTAACGATTGGAAAGGCTTTAATGATTTAGGTGCAACCCAACTAAAATTAAATAATGTTACAGATGCAGAGTCAAATTTAGCTAAAGCAAATGTACTAAGTGCTGATAATGCAACTGTATTAGCTAATTTAGGTGTTTTAGCTAATACAAAAGGAGATGTAAACGAAGCTGAGAAAATGTTTAAATCCGCTTCATCTAAAGGTGCAGAAGTAAGTTATAGTCTTGCTTGTATTGCTATCAAAAAAGGTAATTATTCTGAAGCTGTAAGTTTGTTTAACAAGTCTGGCAAAGCTGATTTTAATGCTGCTTTGGCTAAATTGTTAAGTGGAGATGCTGTTGGTGCAAAAAATATGGTTGATGCCATGAATCCAGAGCAATTGGATGCAAGTCATTATTATCTTAGAGCTATTTGTGGTGCTCGCATGAACAACCAAGATGTATTAACGACTAACTTGGCTCGTGCCGTAAGCTTGAATGGTGAGATCCGTAAGATGGCAAAAGATGATGTTGAGTTTATTAAATTCTTCAACAACCCTTTGTTTGAAGGTGCAATCAGATAATTATTAAGTTATATTTATTAAAAGGAAAGGCTGCCTTGCGACAGCCTTTCCTTTTTGTTTTTAAGTAATTGCCATCTGTATTCATTGACTTCAAAACGCCCCTCGCATGAACCAACTACGTCTAGCCATTATGGACATATTCGTTGTCATAGGCAATTTTACCATTACCTAAAAAACCTTATAACAAATGGCGCATTAAAAAATATAGGCATTGTTAATTTGCATATATACAAAGGCATCATCACCAAAGGGAATCCTTTTCTAATATTATTAACGTAGCTAAAACTATAGCATAAACAAATAATTTAATACCATCACCGTTTGTAATCAAAGCAACACTACCAAGCTAAAATTTATACATTAAGTAACAATTAAATAGGTAAAATAAAAAAAAGTGAGGATTTTCGAAAAAGAAAGTAAAGCGATAAGAAAAAAGAGAAAACACTAAGTGAAACTAAGCATTTTCTAAAGTAGCAAGATCAAGTTTTTTCATTTTCAACATGGCTTGAATTGCCCGAGATCCTTTATCTGAATTGTTTATCAAAGCACCCATATTATGCGGAATAACTTGCCAAAATATGCCATATTTGTCTTTGCACCAACCACACATACTTTCTTCGCCACCCTCTTTTGTAAACGTGTTCCAGAAATAATCAATTTCATCTTGGTTTTTGCAATTTAATACAAACGAAACACCCTCATTAAAGGTAAAATCATGTTCGTTAGGG
>CAIVPY010000537.1 GCA_903907885.1 uncultured Bacteroidota bacterium | reverse complement strand
ACAATTGTAAGTTTTGATCAGGGTACTGGTCAATATATTACACAAGATAATCCTATTCAATATAGTACTATAGGTGATACACTTGCAACTAGAACATTTGAAACAAATGGTAATTTCGTTGTAAAACCTTTTGCTATTAACGTAACACCTCACGAATCAAATACTACATTATTTTATTATAGTGCATCACCCGGCATCGCCTATGTTGACGGTTATAGAGTAAATCTACGTTCGCCTGTAAGAGTGGTTACTCAAAGAGGTATCAATACAAAATCAATTTACAATGACGTAATAAATGTAAATCTAGGAAGTTACTATTTCATTCAAGAAGTAGCTGGTACACCTGATGTGCAAGAACTAAAACAAGTTACTCTTTATGATACATTTCAATATACTCTTTCATTAAATCCCCCCAGATCAAGTCCTTCAGGTAATGCTCTAGGCACAGCCAATATTAAATACTTTAAATATTTTAGTGGTGTAAAGGGTACACCATCTGCTCAATATTTGTTATATGTTTTTAATATTCAATTGAATCCAGGAGCGAGCCCAAGTTCAATTAAGAGTGTGTATGGAACATCTCCATATGGAGCTTTTTATGCAGACATCGTTCCTGACTCTTTTTCTGGGACTTCAGTGCTTCATGAAGCTTCAAGCATTCTTCCAATATATGATGTAGGAGTTTCAGGCCTTAAATCATTGACTGCTAATAATACAAATGTTACAACATTTACATATAGACCTATTTTTAATGCTTCTTTGGCTCCATATACTGATGTCGGTAATAGAAGATCTCAAGCTACTTTTACAACAGCCGGACCTGATATTTTTACATATGGTACAGGATTTTTAGATGATATTACATCTAATGATTTAAATATTACATTTGCACAAGATACATTTAGTAATACAATTATTACTAACGCCAGCATTTATGGTGGAAGCGGTAATGTAATAACAAGCCCAACAACATTTACAACAAGCCTTTATGTGGGTGATACTATTGCTCTAACAAACACAATTACCAATTCTGTACAGTATGGAACTATTGCTCAAGTAAACTCAGCCAATTCCGTAACTTTATTTACTAGTATGATGGGTACAGGTAATCTAAAATTACAGCAATTTTGGAAAACAGGTGAGGCTATTAATTTTAATGGAAGTGGAAACACTATTCAAACAACAGGCACTACTATTACAGTATCGTTGGCACTCGATCCATCAGTACCATCATATAATCTTTACGGACAAATTCCACTTCAAAGAACAGGTGCTAATCCAATTCAGAAAGTTGTAAATAAAAATCAATATGTAACAATTAATTGTGGGACTAACTCAGGTGGCACTACAGGTCCTTGGTCACTAGGTATTTCTGATGTATTTGCAATTGCAAACGTTTATGTTGGAACTACATATAGTAATACAAATCCTAATTATGCTAACTGGTTTTCTTTAGACACTGGACAGAGAGACAGTTTCTATGGAAATGCAAGACTAAGCATTTTACCACAATATAAAAATAATCTCACATCATCATCTAAATTATTAGTTCAATTTCATTGTTTTACACCAAATACTTCAACAACTCAAGCTGGTTTCTTCTCTGTTGATTCTT
>CAIVPY010000536.1 GCA_903907885.1 uncultured Bacteroidota bacterium | reverse complement strand
CTCAAAGCTCCCTCATTGCTCAATGGATTTGATGTTGATTTTATGTACAATCCATTAAATTGTTTTTTAAAATCAGTAGCGTTTAGTTTATTATTAACATCTAACGATTTAAACAAATCTTTATAGTTATCGTTCAGCCTAATTCTAACATGAGGAACCAAAGTTTCAGTAGTAGAACCTAGATTAAATGACAAACTATCATTTAAATTAAATTTATCTGACCAAAATGTGGAATAATTTGGGTCATCATAATACTTTGGAGTTCTTGTACAAAAATAAACAGAATCAAAAGATAATGTATCCGTTAGACGAAGTACTTTTATTTCTTGAGTAGAATTTAAATTACCATAATAGCTTGTTGCTGTTGCAAATGGAAGCTGAAGTACAACTGAATCAATTTTCGCCCCAATCCCACCAAATGTAAAAGAGGAAGCCCCCCCAGGTAAATTAAACTCAGTTATAATATGTGCTTTGGATACTCCAAATTCAGCATCTCTCATTGAGCCAAGCATATAATATGATTGACGATGAGTAGCCAAAGTATCCATTTTTACAGTATATGCCTCAACAGTAAAGGTATCAGTATAAATAACATTCAATTCATTACCCTTCCCAATAATGTTGTAACCTGCCGTATCAATATCTTTCTTACAAGATGGTTGTAATATATAAAGAAGAAGAAAACCTACTAAAGATAGTTTATTAATTTTGCCTTTGCAGTAAAGTATCATATAGTTCAATATAAGCATCGGCATATTGCTCACTATCATTGTGTTCCAATATGATTTTACCTTTTTGTTTTTTCATAAATTTAGACACTTCAACATCAATATCAACACTAGCTCTAACTACAGCATCAGCATGAGTTATGCCTGTAATATAAAGACCTGCACTATCCGATTTGCCTAAAGAAACAACTTGTTTTGAATCTATTGTGTTCAAACTAGCCTTGCGGGCAAAGTCTTTACCTAAATTTTCTTCAAACTGATTTTCGAAAACAGAATAAACCACTTTTGCATTTCTAAAAACAGGTTCGTCTTTGTATATAGTTTTCAAATAAAGTGGTATCAAACTAGTCATCCAGCCTTGGCAGTGAATGATATCTGGCTGCCAACCTAGTTTTTTAACAGTTTCTAAAGCTCCTTTACAAAAGAAAATAGTTCTCTCATCATTGTCATCAAAGAAAGCGTTTTTCTCGTCTGTGTAAACGAATTTACGGTGAAAATAGTCTTCATTATCCAAGAAATAAACTTGCATTTTAGCTTCCTGAAGAGATGCCACCTTGATAGTTAGAGGGTTATCGTTGTCGTCAATCGTAATATTAATTCCTGATAGCCTAACTACTTCGTGAAGTCGGTTACGTCTTTCGTTAATACAGCCGAATCTTGGCATCAACACTCTAATTTCATTGTCTTTTTCCTGAATGGCTTGAGGCAACCTACGTGCTAGGTCTCCTACATTAGTCACTTGAAGAAAAGGAGTCATTTCTGAAGAAATGAACAATACTTTTTTTCTGGCCATAATAAATTATTTGGGGTACAAATTTACGAAATGTTAATGGAATGTTTAATATTTGCCAAAAAAATGTTGAACAAAACATGCAATACCTTACTAATCAAGCATAATTGTGATAAGCTTTACTACTGTTAATGATTTAAGTGCTTATATTCGAGAGATTAAGCCCACAAAAACAATTGGTTTTGTTCCTACTATGGGTGCTTTACACCAAGGACATATTTCTTTGATTAAACAATCAAAGAAATTATGCGAAATTACCATTTGCAGCATTTTTGTTAATCCCACCCAATTTAACAACCCCAGCGATTTGGAGAATTACCCTCGCTTGTTGGAGAACGATATGAAACTCTTGCTCGAAAATGGCTGTGATGTTCTTTTTCACCCAAATGTGGCTCAAATATATCCCGATGGTTTGCTGAAAAACGAAGAAGATTATGGCCAGGTAGTTAGGGTTTTTGAGGGTTTGCATCGACCTGGGCATTTTGATGGTGTAATAACTGTGGTGGCTAGCCTGTTTGATATTGTCAAACCCAATAAAAGCTTTTTTGGTCAAAAGGATTACCAACAGTGCATGGTGGTGGCCGAGTTGATTAAGAGGAAATTCCCACAAATTGAATTAAATATTTGCCCCATTTTGCGCGAAGAAAGTGGATTAGCCTTGAGCAGTCGAAATTTACGACTTAACGAAACTGAAAAAATATCAGCATTATTGATTTACAAAGCTTTAAACCATATAAAAGTAAACTATAGCCCAAAGGATTTAAGAAAATTGATTGAAGAAGCTAAACAAATTATTGCTACTAGCAGTTTGCTATCAATTGAATACTTGGATATAGTAAATGCCAATAATTTGGAGCCAATAGGAAATTCAATTACAAAGGTGGTGGCTCTTGCTGCTGTACATTGTGGAGATGTTAGGCTAATCGACAATATCTTGTTGAACTAACAAAACCTAAAAATACTCAACTTTTCTCTTAAGGCGAATTACATATATTTGTCTTCTTAAGTTTTATTTCATGAAAAAAATTATCACAGCCTTAATGATAAGCACAAGATTACTTTCTGCTAACGCACAAAGCCCAGCAGACAATCCTTTGTTAGAAAAATGGTCAGGACCGTATGGTGGTGTGCCTGCATTCAACGAGTATAAAATATCGAATATAAAACCAGCTATTGAAATCGCCATAAAAGAGAAACTTGACGAAATAGATGCCATAGCTAACAATGCCCAAACACCTAATTTTGAAAACACCATTCTAGAACTTGAGCGTTCAGGTAAAACACTATCTCGTGTAATGGCCGTATTTGGAATTTACTCAAGCAATATGAATAGTGCAGAATTTGAGCCTATTGAAACCGAAATGACGCCTCTGATTTATGCCGTATCAAACAAAGTATTTCAAAACAAGAAGTTGTTTCAACGCATTGAGAAAATTTATACTTCACCCGAAACAAAAAAACTAAATGCTGAACAGCAAAGGCTTGTTTGGTTGTATTATACAAACTTTGTTCGTGAGGGCGCTAGGGCTGATGCTAAGAGCAAAGAAAAGCTAAGTGCTATCAACCAAAAACTAGCTGGTTTGTTTACAAAATTTAGCCAAAACTTGTTGGCCGAAGAGCATAACCAATATGTGGAACTGAAAGGCGAAGCGGATTTTGATGGATTGCCATCTGAAATTAAATCGGCTGCCATGGCGCAGGCTAAAGAAAAAAATCTTTCTGTGATGGGTGTGATTTCAAATACACGTTCTTCAATCGAACCATTTTTAACCTTTTCAAATCGCAGGGATTTAAGGCAAAAAGCTTGGGAAATATTTGTTAAACGTGGAGACAATGGTAATGCTAATGATAACAACTCAACATTGGTGCAAATACTAAAATTGAGAGCGCAAAAAGCTAAGCTATTAGGCTTTCCAACCTTTGCTCATTGGAGTTTATCCAATACCATGGCAAAAAATCCAGAACGCACCATTGCCTTGATGGAAGCAGTTTGGAAACCTGCAATTGCTCAAGTAAAAAATGATGTAGCAAGCATGCAGCAAATGGTACAAAGCGAAGGTGGCAATTTTAAAATTTCTCCATGGGATTATCGGTATTATACTGAAAAAGTAAGAAAAGCCAAATACGACTTGGACCAAAACGAGGTGAAACAATACCTACAACTTGAGAAATTGAGAGAGGGTATGTTTTGGGTAGCGGGTGAGTTGTTCAATTTATCGTTTAAACAAGTGCTTGATGTACCCGTTTACCACCCTGATGTGCGTGTTTGGGAGGTATTAAACAAAACCACTAACAAGGCAATTGGCTTGTGGTATTTCGATCCTTACGCCCGGTCAGGCAAGCGCTCAGGTGCTTGGATGAATGCCTACAGAGACCAATCTAAATTGGATGGAGGCGTGTTAACCATCGTTTCTAACAATTGTAATTTTATAAAAGGTGCCGAAGGCGAACCTTTGTTGATTTCTTGGGAAGATGCCAGCACATTATTTCATGAGTTTGGACACGCCTTGCATGGTCTTTGTTCAGATGTTACTTATCCCAGTCTTTCGGGCACTTCAGTAGCCCGTGATTATGTTGAGTTTCCTTCGCAGATACTTGAGCGTTGGTTGGCCACACCAGAAGTGTTGAAGCAATTTGCATTGCACTACAAAACCAATGAACCAATACCACAAAGTTTAGTTGAACGAATTGATAGAGCAGCTACTTTCAACGAAGGATTTTCATCGGTTGAAACACTTTCTAGTTCTTTAGTAGATATGAAACTGCATTTGGCAGGCGAAGCTCCTATTAATCCTAAAGCATTTGAAAAAGAAACCTTAACAAAATTGCAGATGCCTTCTGAGATTGTTATGCGCCATCGCATTCCTCAATTTGGGCATATTTTCTCGGGTGATGATTATGCTGCTGGATACTACAGCTACTTATGGGCTGATGTTATAAGTGCTGATGCCTACGAGGCTTTTACTGAAGCAAAAGGACCTTATGACAAAGCTGTGGCAAAAAGCATGTATGATAACGTATTTAGCATTGGAAATACCGTTGACCAAGAAGATGCTTATAGAAAATATAGAGGCCGTGACCCTAAAATTGATGCTTTGATGCGTTCGAGAAATTTCCCTCTACCAGCTAAAGCTAAGAAGTAAAAATAACAAAAAATGGCGAAAATTTTCGCCCTTTTTTGTTAAAAGTTTGTCGTTAGTGTCGAAAAAACTCACAATATAATTTCTAGCAGCTAAACCAGAAAACGAAGTAGTTTTAAAATTGCTTTCTATCCATTTTAATAATTGTTCTTAAAAATTGATGCGATTATTTGATAAATAATCCCCAGAGTTATTGGTGGTATCCTAAACACAATCAATGATAGATATATAGGTAAAATAATGTATTCAAAAAACCTAATCATTCTGTCTTTGATCAAGCAATAAGGTTCATTGATGCAGAAGTAATTGTTGGTGATGGTTGAAATGCCTCTTACCATTGGGAATATAATCACCAAAGTCAGGTGTGCCATTTAATTGAGATTTGGTAAATACAAAAGAAAGATGAGCTAATGTTGTATCTCAAGTGGGGCTCGAAACATAAAGGTTGGATAAGATGAATAGACATTAAGCCTTAAACTTAGCTTTTACACTTTCTATTTTCTTGTTATTGCGCACGATTTCTTTTTCAATATAGCTCTTATATGCAGCCCAATTTGGCTTGTCTTTAGATAATATCATTTGTTGGTTTAAATAAGCAGCATAAGCCTCCAAGCCATTTAACTGAAATTCTAAGAATTTATTGGTGAAGTGGTTTTTGAAATTGTTATCGTTTGCTTCCATAGTTTTTTTATTCAAGTATAAGGAATTATAAACGAAATTTTTAGGTCATTACATTTCATAGGATGTCAGTCCTTCTAGCCAGTGCGGATTTTCAATCCAAACTAATAATATTAGTTCACTGGAAAATAAATCCGACTTGGCAGTTATTTAAATCAATATGAATACAGCAAATTTCATAACAACTATCGCTATTCTGTAACAATTAGAAATACGCAGAATTCAACTTTGTTGCGGTAAAAATAATTAACCAAACAATCATGAAAAAAGCAATCGTATTGATGTCGTTCATTTGTTTTATAGCATTGACGGCAAACACCAAAACACCATTATCTATGAATGGTGGAAGTAAAAAAGTAGAAGTGAAAAATGAAATGTACAAAGAGAGCATAGCTGCTTGTAATGCATGTATTAAATCTTGCAACGAATGTGTGAATATGTGTTCAAAAGACAAGGGTGTTGAAATGACAACTTGCATCAAGCTTTGTAAAGAAACCATAGCAGCATGCAAAGCTGCTAACAAAGCCATGAGCGCAAACAGCAAAGATGTGGCAAGCATGCGCGCAAAATGTGTAACTGCATGCGAAAAATCTGCCATTGAATGCGAGAAATTCACCAACGAACATTGCAAAAAATGCGCTACAGACTGTTTAAATGCTGCCAAGCATTGCAACAAAACATAAAGTAATTTGGTTTTAATTGTTAGGAGAAGAAGTAAATTGGTTTTTACTTCTTCTTTTTTGAATGAACTGATAAAATAGCATTTGTGATTTGCAAACTTTACTTATTTGTTCTTTCAAGTGACGCTTTGAGCGGAGGTTTAATACTGTAATTAGTAAGGCAGATTTATCTCTCCAATATTAAACTATTATTAGAATTGTCAATAGTCCACTTCTTGAATTTATTTAGAAATGACTTTCCTAGGAGAAGCGGAGTGTCAAAGCCACCGACTGAGGCAGTAACATTTTTAACGATAAAACCTCCAACACTGATTGACTTTAGTTTGACTCTTCTGCAAGCTTGCACTGAGCCATCCGCAATCCTATACAAACCAATTTGCAAGTAGTCGTTTTTTGTAATAACCCCCTTCTGCTTTAGTACCAATTCCAATTCATTTGATATATTTACTTCACCAGCACCACTATCAAGTATAAAATTTTTTTTAATAGTTCCAATTAAAACTGGAACTAAAAATACCCCACCAT
>CAIVPY010000535.1 GCA_903907885.1 uncultured Bacteroidota bacterium | reverse complement strand
TGATAGGCCAAAAAATGAGCATTTTTAAATCAGGAGTTATTACTAACGAAGCGTATAAAACAATATACAAAACACTTAAAGAAGTAGGTTTTTGGAAGGGTGAATTTGTAAATAAAAAGAAAAATGGGGATCTATATTATATTCAAAATAATATTTCAACAATTACTGATTCAAATGGTAACACAACCCATTATTTAGCTATTCAAGAAGACATTAATGAAAGAAAAAGTTTAGAAAAAAAAATAAATGATATAAATATAAATCTTGAAAACACTGTTTTAGAAAAAACTGAAAAGCTATTTAAAAGCAATACATTTATCAATAAAATTGCTAATAGCTTACCCGGTATGATTTATCAATACAAATTACTACCCGATGGTAGCAGTTGTTTTCCTTATAGTAGCAATGGAATTAAAGATATTTATAGGGTAAACCCCGAAGATGTAAAAACAGATGCAAGTGTTGTGTTTTCTGTTTTGCACCCCGATGATATTAATGGTGTGGTTGAATCAATTCAAGATTCGGCTAAAACACTTACTTTATGGAATTACAAATACAGAGTAAAATTTGAGGATGGAACTATAAATTGGCTTCATGGAAATGCTTTGCCTGAACTTGAAGCCGATGGGTCTATACTTTGGCATGGGAATATAATAGACATTACAGAAGCAAAAAAAACAGAAGAGAATTTGGTTTGGAATCAATCGTTATTGAAACTAATGGCTAATTCTTCGCCTTTGGGGTTTTTGGTAGTTGATAATAGAGATGATGATATTCTTTATTCTAATAACCGTTTTTGTGAAATTTGGGGCATTGAACATTTAGCCGAAAAAATCAAAAAAGGCGAGCTTAAAAATAATGATATTATTCCTGATTGTTTGCCTGTATTAATCGATATTCCTGCATTTGCCGAATCATGCAAACCATTACAAGATGAAAATAATAGAGTAGTAATTACCGATGAAATTGCATTTACAAATAACAGAACCATTCAACGTTTCTCAACCCAAATAAGAGGAAAACAAGATGAGTATTTTGGAAGGTTCTATATTTTCGAAGATATAACTGCTCAGAAAAAATTGACAAATGATCTTTCAAAAGAACGTAAAAGGTTAAGCGAAATTATTAAAGGTACCAATGTTGGAACTTGGGAATGGAATATTGAAACTGGCGAAACAGTATTTAACGAACGTTGGGCTGAAATTATAGGTTATACTTTAGCCGAAATAGCACCTGTAAATATAAAAACTTGGGAAAAATATGTTCATCCTGACGATACAATTGAATCAGATAGATTACTAGCTAAGCACTTCAAAGGCGAATCAGATTATTTTGCACATGAAGCCAGAATGAAACACAAAAACGGACATTGGGTTTGGGTGTTAGATGTGGGTAAAGTGCATACTTGGGATAAAGATGGAAAACCATTGCACATGTCGGGAACTCATTTAGACATTACAGAAAATAAACGCATTTTAGAAGATTTAAAAGAAAGCCAAGAAACACAAAGGGCCTTAAATGAAGCTACTTTCGAATCTATCTTTTTTTCGGAAAAAGGAATTTGTATTCAACAAAATGAAACTGCAAAAAAAGTATTTGGCTATACCAATGATGAAGCATTAGGCAGGTATGGAACCGACTGGATTATTCCAGAAGATAGAGACTTGGTGATGCGTAACATGCTAGCTGGATTCCAAGAACCAT
>CAIVPY010000534.1 GCA_903907885.1 uncultured Bacteroidota bacterium | reverse complement strand
TGCCATAACCGCATAGTACCATCAAAACTACCACTAATCAACGTTTGATCATCTTGGGTGATAGCTAATGAAGTAATTGTACCATGATGTTCTTTTAAGGTTTGTTGACATTTACCTGTTTCCCTATCCCAAATTTTGATGGTTTGATCTTGACTGCCTGTAAATAATAATTGCTGACTGTGACTAATTGCTAAAGCCCATACTCCACCTGTATGCCCGGTAATTGTTTGTAAACATTTTGTTTGTAAATATTTTATTAATTGTATATCCCATATTTTTACAATACCGTCTTCGCTACTCCTCACTAATAATTGACCATCCCGACTAAAGGCGATCGCCCTAATTTTATTCTCATGTTCAGTTAAAGTAATTAAACATTTACCTGTTTCCACATCCCAAATTTTAGGGAGCATCTCAATTAGGCGATAAGTAATTATACTTAATTGCTTGTCGCTATGACAAAGGTCGAGCAATCATCAATTGGTTGTGGTAAAGCCAATTCATGAATTGTTCCTAGGTTGGGGATGAGAGTTTAAAAATAATGACAACTCCAATAGGATTGCTATATAATATGATCATTTATTACTGATGATTAACAGAGAGTAACTGATGAATATTGAACAACAAGAACAATTACAAAAACACATCAGGGGAATAGCAAAAATTCTTCACGCTGAAGCAGACCCAGGGGAAATAAAAACCTTAGAAGGTATAGAGAAAACTGTGAGACAATTAGCACAAGAACACGTGATGCCAGAATTGGGAATTTTTTTATCGAAACAGAATCAGGAACAAAAAGCGGAAAAAGTCGAACAATAACAAGCATATTGGGAGAGATAAAAATAACAACAGCTCAAGCCAAATATTTTGAACTGAAAAAAAGAAACCGTTGGAGTCCATACATGGAAAAATGTTGTTTGTTAGTGAGTACCAACGAATCTTATCAAAGAGGAGAAGAAGATATAGAGATATTGACAGGTATAAAAGTATCCCATAGTACGTTACAGAGAATGGTAGAGAGACAAGAATGGTCAGAAGAAAAAATGTCAGAAGAAATAGAGGAAATGAGTATAGATGGTGGAATGGTGAGATTACGAACAGAAAAAGGGGAAGAGAGTGAATGGCGAGAATACAAAGCGATAAATGCCAATAATCAATTAAATTTAGCATTTTTTAAGGATAATGAAGGCTTGTTATCATGGGTGAATAGTCAGCCCTTAGGAAAGCCATTGACTTGTATCGGGGACGGACATGATGGAGTATGGAATATATTTGCTGAAGTGGGCAGAGAAGAAGAAAGAGAGGAAATATTAGACTGGTATCATTTAATGGAAAATTTGTATAAAGTGACAGAGGAGAAAGGGGAAATTAATCAAGTAAAAAATCACTTATGGCATGGTCGGGTAAAAGAGGCTTTAGCGGTGCTGAAGAAAAGTGGGTTAAGAGGTGGAGAGAGATTCAGTCAATATGTGAAGAAACATGAAAAACGGATCATTAATTATGGTCAGAGACAATCAGAAGGGGGTACGATTGGTTCGGGAGCAGTGGAGTCTTTAGTCAAACAAATCGGAGCGAGAGTAAAAATATCTGGCGCACAATGGTCAAAAGAGAATATCCCTCAAATACTAAGGCTGAGATGTGCATATTTAAACGGTACATTGACAGGATAAAAAGCACCTTTAAGTATTTTTACTCATTGCCTAATTGAGATGCTCCCTATAAATTAATGCAAATCTTACTAAATTTATATTTTATAATGTTTTTTGCTGATAAAAAAGATCAAATTTGTTCTCGATCAACTCAACAACTTTTATTATAAATTTGCCATCAAATATCTTATTCCTCCCTTGCTTAAAGGATTG
>CAIVPY010000533.1 GCA_903907885.1 uncultured Bacteroidota bacterium | reverse complement strand
GCTTTGCAAGCTAAAACAAACACCCAAAACTCTTATCCTACAAGTAATGGGTGTAAATGATATAAAAATAGCCAAGAATCTTTTAGAAAGAATCAGCAAGAAAGTGGAGATATAATATTGCTATTATTCAAAACAGTTAAAATTAATCATTGTAAAAAGGTAGCTGCGAAGCCCTATTTAGTTTAATGTTGTGTCTCACATACGCATCAATCTGATAAAATCTGAGTGCAGTTGATGTGCTACAATTTTTTCTTATTTTATTGAATGCACGCTCTCTAAATTTTATTATTTTGGTATCAATATCCCCCAATTTATCTACCATATCCTCAATATCATCAACTTTTAAATTTTGATAATTTGTAATAAGTGTAATTTGATAAGTGCCATACACAGAATCTAAAAGGATGGTTTCTTTGTCGTACTGATTAAAGTATTCCCAAAACTTAAGAGATTCGTTTTCGCCAAGTTTCATGGTTTTTTCAAAATACATGCGCCACGAAAGGCTATGTAATTGCTGTGGTTTTTGAGCAAATGCTACTGTTGAAATTAGCATAAATAAGCTGATTGTAAATTTTTTCATGGTTGTAATATTAGAAAATGTTGATAGAAAAAACCATACCATTTTTTATGAATCTACTTCAAGCTTAATTTTACCTTGGCATTCGCCCCATTAAAGTTCCCAGCCGGGTTGTGTTTGGTAATGAAAACAGTAATATTATCTGAAGTGTTAAAAGTCATTTTAAGTTTCCTAAGAATATTGGATGCCACTTCTTCAATCAAATCTCGGCTGATACCCATTTCCTTTTTCACAATTTCGTATACCAATTCGTAGTTTATTACCTCATTTATACCTTTAAACTCCTTATTGTCTGAACATTGCTCATCAATATAAACTGCTACAGTAAATTTTCCACCCGTTACTTTTTCGCCAGGATAAAGACCGTGGTATGAAAAAAAATCCATGTTTTCTAAAGCAGTTTGCAAGTTCATTTGTTATAATTTTTAAACAATTACAAAAAAGCTACATTCGCAGCACATAAAAAAGACAATTTTATACAAGTAGAATATGAATACATCGCAAGACTTTTTTCACGCAAACAAGCCTGATTTGTACAATCATCCTGATTACTATTTAATGGATGAATTGCTAACCGAAGAACATAAATTAATCCGTCAAAGTGTGCGCGATTGGGTTAAAAAGGATTTAAGCCCAATTATTGAAGACGTTGCTCAAAAAGCTATTTTTCCTATGCATATTATTAAAGGCTTGGCTGATGTGGGAGCATTTGGCCCTCAGTTGCCAGCAGAATATGGCTGTGGAGGAATGGATTATATCACCTATGGTATTATTATGCAAGAGCTTGAGCGTTGCGATAGTGGAGTTCGTTCTACTGCCAGTGTGCAAGGTAGTTTGGTAATGTATCCTATTTACAAGTTTGGTAGCGAAGAGCAAAAACACAAATACCTGCCTAAATTGGCCAAAGGTGAATTGATGGGTTGTTTTGGTTTGACAGAGCCTAATCATGGTAGTAACCCTGCTGGCATGACCACCAATTTTAGAGATGCAGGCGATGGAAAACATGTGATTTTGAATGGTGCAAAAATGTGGATTTCAAATTCACCTTTTGCTGATATAGCAGTAGTGTGGGCTAAAAACGAACTAGGAAAAATAAAAGGAATTATTGTTGAGCGTGGTATGGAGGGTTTTACAACCCCTGAAACACATAACAAATGGAGCTTACGTACTAGCGCCACAGGTGAGTTGGTTTTTAATGATGTGAAAGTACCTGTTGAAAATATTTTACCTGGTGTTGAAGGATTGAAAGGCCCGTTGACTTGCCTTAACTCTGCACGCTATGGTATCAGCTGGGGAGCTATTGGTGCCGCTATGGATTGCTATGATACCGCATTGCGTTATTCTAAAGAAAGAATCCAATTTGGAAAACCTATTGCAGGCTTCCAATTGCAACAAAAGAAATTGGCTGAAATGATTACTGAAATAACCAAAGCACAGTTGCTAACTTGGCGCGTGGGAGTATTGATGAATGAGGGCAGAGCCACCCCTGCACAAATCAGTATGGCTAAACGAAACAATGTGGATTTGGCTTTGAATGTTTCGCGTAATGCACGCCAAATGCTAGGTGGAATGGGCATCACAGGCGAATATTCAATTATGCGCCACATGATGAACCTTGAGTCTGTAGTTACTTACGAAGGAACACATGATATTCATTTGTTAATTACAGGTATGGATATTACAGGCATAAGTGCTTTCGAATAGGTATTTATTTTTTAAGTGTTTAGCTTAAAATTTAAATATGCAGATACAAGCGCTTAATCCTGAGGAATATTTGGCTCATTTGCCTGAAAATAGGATGCTTGCCATGAAGAGATTGCGTGAAGTAATTTTGGCAAACTTACCAGAAGGATTTGAAGAACGCATCAGTTATGGCATGATTGGCTATGCAGTGCCACATCGTATTTTTCCTGCAGGTTATCATTGCAATCCCAAAGAGCCATTGCCCTTTATGAGCATAGCTTCACAGAAGAATTTCATTGCCATGTATCACATGGGTTTGTATGGCAATCCTAAATTACTTGATTGGTTTGTGTCTGAATACCCTAAACACTGCAAGACCAAATTGGATATGGGAAAAAGCTGTATGAGGTTTAAAAAGCCTGCTGATATTCCCTTTGATTTGTTAGCAGAATTAATGCGAAAAAT
>CAIVPY010000532.1 GCA_903907885.1 uncultured Bacteroidota bacterium | reverse complement strand
TTTTAATTGATTATATACGGTTGTATTACCTCCTAAAGCAACATGGTAAGGGTTATAGTGAGAAAATTTGGCAGTGATTAATTCTGTAGCAATGTTTTGTATTCTGCCAGTACCAGCTATTTCGTTTCCTCTAAATTCAGTATTTCCATCTATACTATTTAAATATCCATAATTTCCTAAATCAGCTCTTACCGTTAGAATGTTTCCACTACTAATATTATGCGAAGCACTAGGCATAAGTACATACCCACGTACATTTAAACTACCTGAAAAAACACCTGAATATATATTTACTTCTTTTTTAATACTTAATGTTACATTCGTATCAGAACCTGTAATTGTTGATTTAGTTCTCCATTGTGTTCCATTCCAATAAGCAGGGGTATAACAATAAATTTGATTAGCTCTTGCTTCTAAGGTACTGGCAGATGGGCCATAATAATCTACGCATGCAATTAGGTTTTGGGTAACAATTGAAGTGATATTAAACCCGGCACCTGGTGTTGAGCCAAAACGCCATGCAAATTTAGGGGGTATTGTAGTTGAAAAAGAAACAGTATTGCTTAGTAAAATGGTATAACATTTTATTCTGCTTTTTGCTGGTATAGTAGTACCCTCTCCTGCACCAACACTTAAAATTATTTTTCTCCAATATTCGGGTAAAGCGCCTAATTGATTCGTGTATAATGAAACCAAACCTTGTTGATTTATTTTCAACTCACTCGATAAGTGTGACACAGTTATTGTACCCCCGTTACGCCAATTAGGGTCTGTATAAAAAGCTATAGTACCTCCTCTTACTTCAAAATCAAAAGTATCTAAGTTATAAAGAAACACATCTAATTGATATGTAGTCGGGCTAGTAAGTCTTTCATTTTCAAGTCTCCATTCAAATTTTGGAAGTTGAGCAATGCCATAACTGCTTATTATGCACAAGAATATTGTAGCCATTACATTTCTTTTCATAATAATTTTAAACAGTTGGATCATTAAGTTTTTCAAACGCAATCTAATATTTAATTACTATATATTTCGTTAATATTAACATAATTATAGATTTTTTACAGGATTAAAATATTTCAAAATTGCCTCATAAAAAATACATTTTTTAATAATTGTTCATAAAGCAATTTAATATAGCAAAATGAAGTTTGTTAAGCTTATATATTTGAGAGTTAAAATAAGGACAATATGTCAAATCTTAAAATACTATTTTTCGTAACAATATCACTTATAAACAGTGTTATTTTCGCTCAGGTAAAACCTACAATTATTCTTGATTCTAAAACAGCTGGAGGGTTTTATCAAAACTATTTTGATTTAGGTGAAAATGGTTTTATTGTGGTTTTAAATAAATCAAAAAATGATATTAAAGCTTCAGTAAATAACAAAGAGACAAGCAACACTGCTTATTATTATAGTAAGGATTTAAGTAAACGAACTATCATAAGGTTTAGCAGTTTAGACAATACAAGCTTTTTAGCAAACGGAAATTATATTGTTTTGTTAGAGAAAAATGTGGATGTATATTACATAAAATTGTTTGATTATAATGGCAAATTGGTTTCTACTAAACACCTTGATTTGGCCCAAGCAGGTTTATCAAACGATAAAATTTCACGTTCATTTTTAAGTAGTAACAATAAAATTTTTTACGAAGTGTATGATTTAA
>CAIVPY010000531.1 GCA_903907885.1 uncultured Bacteroidota bacterium | reverse complement strand
GCCAGAATGCTCAACAAAATTACTCGAAAAGAAATAAGCATTAGAGTAAAGATAACCGAAAAAATGAGTGAGTATTTGACACTCCTAAAAATTCCGCACTAAAAGGGACAAGTCAGGAATAATACCTTTAAAGAGCTTATTATAGATGGTAACCATGATGCATTGATACATTATGAAAATTTTGGATTAGCGGGCCGAAAAGCCATTCCAAGTCCTGAGCATTACATTCCTTTGTTATATGCCTTGGCACTAAAAGATAAAAACGACCCTGTAAGTTTTTTTAACGATAAGGCTTTGCTAGGCTCACTGACCATGACATCTGTAATGATTGGTGGAGAATAAATAATGATATTAAGTTTTGTCTTTATCAATGTAATTTCTTCTGTATATCATAACTCCTAAAATGAAATATGATATCATCAAAGGTCCAAATATCAAACCTGGAAGGCCAAAAAGTTGCAAACCTATTATCACCCCAAAAACAGTAATAAGAGGATGCACATCTGCAAACTTTTTCTGAATAACAAACCGCATCACATCGTCAATACTTCCTATAACTACAAAGCCATAAATGAGTGTGCCTATCCCCTGCCAGTTGTGTCCAAGGCTTAATAATAATATGCCTATTGGCACATACACCAATGCCGAGCCAATAAATGGCACAAAGGATAAAAAGCCACACATAAAACCCCAAAACAATGGTTCTTCTACTCCAAAAAAATAAAAACCAATAATGGCAGCTACAGACTGTATAAGTGCCAACAATGGCGAACCAATTACGTTGGATCTAGTCATAGACTCTAATTCTTTTATAAAAACAGCTGTATTTTCGCTACCTAATGGCAGGTATTTTTCAAGCCAAACTGGAATTTCTTTATAATAGAAAAGCATATAAAATAACAGGAAATAACAAATAAGCACCTGACCCAAAATATCTATCACCTTACCTAATAAATCTGGAATTAAATTGCCAGCTTTTATTTTCAATACGTTTATGGTATCGTCTGACAGAATATCATAACCGGTAAGAGTATTTACCTTATCGTCAATAAGGTGAATAATATTTAATATAGACTCTTGGCTATTGAAGGCAGCGCTAATCTTGGAGTATAATAAAAAAGAAAGAAGAAAAACAGGAACGGTTATAGCAAGAAAAGAAATGATAATAATTAAAAAAACGGCAAACGGCTTGCGCCATTTATGTTTTTCGGTTAGAAAATCCATGCTTTTATAAAACAACATATAAAAAATAACCGCTCCCAAAAATGGCGTAAAAAAATCGCTTAATAAGTAAAACAGATAACACCCTAGTGAAAGCAAGAAAATAAATGCAAATTGTTTGTTACGGTCTTTGTCAGTATTTATTGGCATATATGATTTTTGATGTTCAAAGTAAACTTGTTTACACAACATACAAAATAAAAAACTAAGTTTGTTTAATTAATCACTAAAGGTTATGAGTAACAATAAAAACTTTTGGCCCTTTTTATTAGGCACTGCTGTTGGGGCTGGTATCACTTGGCTTTTTGCTAGCAAAGATGGAAAAGAAACACTGAATAATTTGAAGAAAAAAGCCGAAGAGATGAAAGATGAGGTGAATGATTGGCTTGAAAATAGAAACATGACTAAGAGCGACAACAGCGATAATAAAACAAGCTGATGGAAAATAATAAGCAGTTTAATAATGAAACCTATTTTAATGACCTAAAAGATTCGGTCACTTTGTATGTTGAACAAAAAATTGAACTTGGCAAACTTACGGCTATAGACAAAGGCAGTAAACTGGGGGCTCAATTTGTAAGTGGAATAATTTTGGGAGTATTGGCCTTTTTTGTCTTACTCTTCATCAGCTTGATGTTGGCTTATTATTTTAGCCAAAAATTTGAATCCTATTTTGTGGGATTTAGCATAGTAGCTATCATGTATTTTGTTTTGTTTATAATGGTATTATTAGGTCGCAAACAACTAATTGAAAAACCAATCATAAACGGAATTATTAAAACCATTTTTGAGGGAGAAGCAAGTGATGAAAAGTAAATATCCAATACACAATTCAGAAACATTGCAAGCTACTATTAAACAATTAAGACTTGACCACAAAGCACAGGAAATAAAGATTAATAGCCAACTAAAACATTTTAAAGAGAACAAATGGAATGTGATTTGGGCAAGTTTAAATCCTTTTAAAAACAACTCAGAAGACGATTCCAAAATGAGTAATGCACAAGCATACATATTACCCTTTATATTAGGTATGCGCAGCATGAGCAGTTCGCCCATTACCAAAGTAGTAATAAAAATAGTGGAACTTTTTATAGCCAAATACCTTGTGAAAGAATCAGGAGGCTTAATTGAATCCATCGTTGAAAAATATCGGAACAGAAAGAAAAAGAAACCTAATATAATTAAAGACTAAGTATTCAATTCTAATTTTATTTTACCCAATTAAAT
>CAIVPY010000530.1 GCA_903907885.1 uncultured Bacteroidota bacterium | reverse complement strand
TAATGGGTGTAGGTTTAGAGCTATTAGGCTCTCGCAAATAGAAATTGAATTGTGCCATAAATAAGAAAATTGAACGACACAAATATAAAAACTTTTTGTATTCGGGGACACTTTGGGGGACACTTTTATTTTATTTCTCTTTACTTTTTTATATAATTTGTAATACATGAAATCTGCTAAACCCTTATATTTAGTAGGTTTTAAGATGTGTTTTGATAAAATGAAACAATATAAGTTTTAATCCTGCTGGGACTACGAAATATTTTCAGAAAAATTCAAATCCCTTTAAGTTCAATCACTTAAAGGAATTTTTGTTTTTAGTTGATTTATATTTTCAACTAATAATCAATCTTTTATTTTATCAGTAAAGGCACTTTCACTGTAAAGAAAATATTTATTCCCATGCTTTGCACTCCATATTGTCGTAAACGAGAATGGTGATTATAGTAGCCTGTGTTTAATATGTTGTTTGCCCCTAATGCTAACATACATTTTTTACTAATATTTATTAAAATATTTTAGCTGCATGATGACATTTATTTTTGAATTGAATGAGGGCCGAATCTTCATCCATATTGGATTGCAGCTGTTCTTCTTCGGTGTCATTTATACAAAAATAATTGATGGTGTTTCCATGAATTTGATATCGAATCACATCATACATGTCAGCTTCTTCTTCAAACTTTTTAAGCACATTTCAATCATAGTTTTTAGTAATTTTAATTAGAGATTGAGAAGGTAGATTTGAAGCAATTTCTTCTAATTGTTCAGCCATCTGAAGCTTCCAAATAAAATAGCATAGATATGACCCTACTGTCTGATAGCATATGATTACTAAAAGAAACAATGCAAGATATTTGCGAAAAAGATTACACATCTAAGTTGCAATGTAAGATTTTTTTGCATTTTCAATTGACAAAAAAAGAAAAGAAATTAACCTAGCAAAAATGAAAACTCATGCAATTTCTCAAATGAGATATTTCAATTTCAAATGGTGCTTACAAAATAAACATTATTATTGCAACATGTAGTACAATAGCTACTAAAATTTAGATAGTAATACAATGAAGACAATAGGAATTATACGAGAAGGGAAAAAACCATCAGACCTAAGAACACCTTTAACGCCCAGACAATGTGTAGAGTTGATGAATATTATACCTGAATTGAAAATTTTAGTTCAAACATCACCATTTAGGTGTTTCAACGATGATGAATATAAAAATGTTGGGATTGAAGTAGTAGAAGACATGACTTCTTGCGATATATTATTTGGCGTTAAAGAGGTTCCTGTTAATGAGTTAATTGCAGGTAAAACATACCTGTTTTTTTCGCATACCATCAAAAAGCAAATTCATAACCGTGTTTTACTCAGAACTGTTTTAGAAAAACATATTAGATTAATTGATTACGAAACATTAATGTGGGAAGCAGGTAATCGAATAATTGGCTTTGGAAGATTTGCAGGCATTGTGGGCACTCACTACGCTTTTACCATGATGGGAAAAAAATATGGTTTATATGATTTTAAACCCGCACACGAATGTAAAGACTATGCCGAAATGGTAGAACAGTATATTGGGGTGAAATTACCTGCTGTAAAAATTGTTATATGTGGTGATGGAAGAGTGGCTCATGGCTGCATTGAGTTTATGAAAAAGTTGAGAATTCATAGGGTATCGCAAGAGGAGTTTTTAGATAATGTGTATGAAGAGCCTGTGTTTGTTCAATTGCGTAGCGAAGATTATTACACCCACAAAGATAATCGTATGTGGGACAAATCAGATTTTTACAAACACCCCGAAGACTATGTAAGTTCATTTAAACCCTATTACCAAAAAGCAGATGTTATGTTGAATGCCATATTTTGGAAGGAAGATGTTCCCATGTTTTTTACTCATGAAGATATGAAACGTATGGATTTTAACATAAAAATAATTTCAGACATTTCGTGTGATGTACCAGGACCTATTCCCTCAACTATTAAAAGCACAACCATCAACGATCCATATTTTGGTTATAACCCATTTATGGAGAAAGAAACAAAACCATTTCAGGCTAACACCATTGATGTGCAAGCTGTAGGTAATTTGCCTTGTGAGTTACCTGTAGATGCTTCTATTGAATTTGGTGAACAATTAATACGACATGTAATACCTAATTTGCTAATTGAAGACAAAGAAAACATCATTAAAAATGCAACCATAGCCGATGATGGTAAACTTACCGAACGATATACCTACTTGCAAGATTATGTGCAATAAAGATTACCTTGAGTTTTGGATAGGGATGAATATTTTCTGTGTTGTGTTACACAGTCATTAGCTTGCCGAGTTACAAACTCTTTTTAATTTGTGCATTCATAGTCTCAACGCAGTAGCTTGGCGACAGACTACGAATAGTTGTGGAACCTAAAATAGGTAGCACCTTTTATTTTAGTTTGCCAAAGGTTTAGTTGTTACTGTTGTTTAATTCATTAAAATATTTGACTTTTGAATGAATAAATAGTTTCAATTTATCGAAATCATCATATTCATTTTCAAATAAAGTGGTAGAGAATTTATTACCAAAAGCAATGTCTATGGTATTATAGCTTAATCCTTGCTGGGTGTTTATTACACTTTTAAATTCTGTAATTTCATCATACGAAAATGTCTTCTCCTTTTTATAGATTGTATTAATAAATGAGATGGAATTTCTGATAAATCTATTCTATTAAAACCATTGGATTGATTATAAATCATGATAGAAGCAATCACTACATAGATTGTAATTGTTGAAATTACCATTGTATCTTTAAAAACAACAAACAATACGAGAGCTGATAAAAGGGCTAGAAATATTCTAAAACCTAAATTAATTTTACTAATTGATTTTTTATTGATGAATTCTAATTTTCCAGTAGAAACGATATTTGATGCAATCATATTTCAAATCTATTTAACACAATGATAGGCTATTGAAAGAAAAATTCAAATTGATTATTTTTCCTTTCCCCAATTTGCAGGGTTGTTTATGATATAATTTCTAATCGTATCAAATGATTGAACATCGCGAATAATGCGGTCATGAAACCGTGATTGCCATTCAAAATTGGGGTTGATTTTTCGGGCGTCAATTGTAACGGCTGATTTAAATGCCCTGATGATGGTGGATAATGATTTGGCGGGTGCGGATAAATTTTGGAAATGTTGGTTTTGGGGTGTTTGTTGAGACGTATAATTATACGTCTCTATCGATGAACGTTCAATTTCACGTTTTTCATCAATACAAATAATGCCATGCATGTGATCAGGCATAATCACAAATTCGTCTAACGAAACATGGTTAAAATGTTGTGGTATTTCAGCCCAATATCTATGGGCAATTAAACCAATTTCATTTAACAGCAAATTGCTATTTTCAATTTCCCCAAAATAGTGAAATTTATTCTTGGTGCAGATGGTGACAAAATACAAACCTTCATTTCGGTAATCATATCCGGCTAACCTAGCAGATTTGATGCGGTATGTATTCTTGAATTTGTCAGTCATGTTTTTAATAAGTAGAGACGTTTAATTAAACGTCTCTACTAAAAAAATTATTACATATTCCTTCTATACTGTCCTCCTACTTCAAATAGGGCATTGGTTATTTGTCCCAATGAACAGTATTTAACGGTTTCCATCAATTCGGCAAATATGTTTTTGTTATGTATTGCAACCTGTTGCAAACGATGAAGCATCTCTTTACCTTTTTCTTCATTGGCTTTCTTCAATTGGTTCAACATCATTATTTGGTATTCTTTTTCTTCAGTAGTTGAACGAATTACTTCTTTAGGCAATACCGTTGGAGAACCTTTACTGCTTAAGAATGTATTTACCCCAATAATAGGAAACTCACCCGTGTGTTTTTGCATCTCATAATACATACTTTCTTCTTGTATTTTATTACGTTGGTACATGGTTTCCATGGCACCTAAAACACCTCCACGCTCAGTAATTTTATCAAACTCGCTTAATACTGCTTCTTCTACCAAGTCTGTAAGTTCTTCAATAATGAACGAGCCTTGTAAAGGATTTTCGTTTTTAGCCAAACCTAACTCACGGTTAATGATTAACTGAATAGCCATAGCACGTCTTACTGATTCCTCAGTAGGTGTGGTAATGGCTTCATCATAGGCATTGGTATGAAGCGAATTACAGTTATCATAGATAGCATATAGTGCTTGCAAAGTGGTACGTATATCATTAAAATCTATCTCTTGTGCATGTAATGAACGACCTGAAGTTTGAATATGATATTTCAACATTTGGCTTCGCTCGTTTCCGCCATATTTTAGCTTCATGGCTTTGGCCCATATTCTGCGGCTCACACGTCCAATCACTGAATATTCTGGATCAATTCCGTTTGAGAAGAAGAACGATAAATTAGGAGCGAAATCATCAATGTTCATACCTCTACTTAAATAATACTCAACAAAGGTAAATCCGTTTGAAAGCGTTAAGGCTAGCTGTGTGATAGGATTGGCACCAGCCTCGGCAATATGATAACCGCTAATAGATACTGAATAGAAATTACGTACTGCATTATCAATAAAATATTGCTGTACATCACCCATTACACGCAATGAGAATTCAGTAGAGAATATACAAGTGTTTTGCGCTTGGTCTTCTTTCAGAATATCAGCTTGAACTGTGCCTCTTACTTGCTTTAAAGTATCAATCTTTATTTTGCTATACACATCAGCTGGTAATACCATATCACCCGTAACACCCAATAGCATCAAACCAAGTCCATCGTTGCTTTCAGGCATGGTTTCGTTATAGCTTGGTCTTGATAATCCTTTAGCTTTAAAAATATCATCAATCTTCTTATTTACTTCATCCAATAAGCCATTGGCTTTAATGTATAGTTCACATTGTTGGTCAATAGCTGCATTCATAAAAAATGCACAGATAATAGCTGCAGGACCATTGATGGTCATTGACACAGAGGTTTTAGGATCGGCAAGGTTAAAGCCCGAATACAATTTTTTGGCTGCATCCAAACTCCAAACACTCACACCTGAATTACCAATTTTACCGTAAATATCGGGGCGATGGTCAGGATCGTTTCCGTAAAGTGTAACCGAATCGAAAGCAGTACTTAAGCGCTTAGCTGGCATACCTTGCGATACATAGTGAAAACGCTTATTGGTGCGCTCTGGTCCACCTTCACCTGCAAACATGCGGGTTGGGTCTTCGCCCTCACGTTTGAATGGATAAATACCTGCTGTATAAGGAAAATCTCCAGGGAAATTTTCTTGCAAAGCCCAAAGCAAAATCTCACCCCAAGCTCTGAACTTAGGAACAGCCACTTTTGGTATTTGCGAATGAGATAATGATTCTGAATGTGTCTTAATTTTTATTTCCTTATCCCTCACTTTAAACACATAATATTCATCGCGGAAAAGGTTCTTTTTATCTTCCCAAGTTTCTAATAATAATTTGTTTTTAGGATCAAGGTTTAATTCGATTTCTTTATAAGCAGCCTCGAGTGCTATGATTAAATTCGGGTCTGTATTCTTGTTGGCTGACAAAGCTGTTATAGCCGTTCTGATACCATACAATTTATCAGCAATTTCCACTTGTTTGTTTACCCATTTATCATATCCGCGGTTGTTTTCAGAAATCTCAGAAAGGTAACGAGTACGCGAAGGAGGAATGATATAAATTTTCTCACTCATTTCATCGCTTATATGGTAAGTTGATTTCAAATCAGCACCTGTTTTTTCAACTATTTTATCCATAATTGATTTGTACAAGCTATTCATACCAGGGTCGTTAAACTGACTGGCAATCGTGCCATACACAGGCATATCATCTGCATTTTTATCAAACAATTTGTGGTTGCGTTGGTATTGTTTTTTTACATCACGTAATGCATCCAATGCACCCTTTTTATCAAATTTATTAATGGCAATGATATCAGCAAAATCAAGCATATCAATTTTTTCCAACTGTGTAGCAGCACCATATTCAGGGGTCATAACATATAGGCTTGTATTGCTATGCTCAATAATTTCAGTATCACTTTGACCAATACCCGATGTTTCCAAAATAATCAAATCAAAATTTGCTGCTTTGATAATATCTACTGCTTCTTTAACATATTTTGACAAGGCTAAGTTGCTTTGGCGTGTAGCCAGTGAACGCATATAAACCCTTGGGTCTTTGATAGAGTTCATTCGAATTCTATCACCCAATAAAGCACCGCCTGTTTTGCGTTTACTAGGATCTACTGATATAATGGCAACTGTTTTATTTTTAAAATCTAATAAAAACCTACGAACCAATTCATCAACCAAAGAAGACTTACCCGCTCCACCAGTTCCTGTAATACCCAGTACGGGAATTGTTATGTTATGATTGCTTGATTTGTTGATTTCGTTATGAAAAGGTTCAAAATCTTCAGGGAAATTTTCGGCAGCTGAAATCAATTTGGCAATTGATTTATAATCTTTATCTTTTAAATGTTTCACTTCGCCATTTAGGTTTGTACCTGTAGCAAAATCACATTTTTCTAACATATCATTTATCATTCCCTGCAAACCCATTGCACGCCCGTCATCAGGATGATAAATACGTGTGATACCATAATCCTGCAATTCAGTTATCTCTTCAGGAAGTATAGTTCCACCACCACCACCAAATATTTTTATATGACCACACCCTTTTTTTACTAACAAATCACGCATATACTTAAAATATTCGACATGTCCACCTTGATAGGAGGTCATAGCGATTGCATTTGCATCTTCTTGTATGGCAGTATCCACAACTTCTTCTGCACTTCTATCGTGTCCTAAATGAATTACCTCAGCACCACTTGCTTGAATTATTCTTCGCATGATATTGATAGCAGCGTCATGCCCATCAAACAAGGCTGCAGCCGTTACAATTCTTATTTTATTCTTTGGTTTATATGCTTCTACTTCTTCCATAATTTGTTGAATATCTATTTAAAGGTTGACAAAAATAAGAGAATATTGCTAAATAAGTAATTTGTAAAGCTTTGTTCAATGGTTTGATAGTTTTCAAAAATTATTACATTTGCCCACTTTTATTAAATAAACATGGAATTAAAAGATATAGTAGCTGTTTCGGGTCAAGGTGGTTTACACAAAATAATTGGCAGAACTAAAAATGGATTAATATTAGAAACTATTGGTATGGGTAAAAGATTTGCTACGAGCTACCAAGATAAAGTTTCAGTACTTGAAGATATTAGTATGTACACTGTAGAAGGTGATTTGCATTTAGCTCAGGTATTAGTTAAAATACACGATCAAGGTGGTGTCCCAACTCCTAAAGATGATGCGAAAAATCAACGCCAATATTTAGTTGACACCATTCAATTGGATAGCGAACGTGTTTATGATAGTGACATTAAGAAATTAATTACTTGGTATGCATCATTGAAAGATGTTTTAGATTTCGCCAAATTAGCTGAAGAAAAAACTGAAGAATTAGAATCTGCAGAAGAAAATAAGGAAATTGAAAATGTTGAAGGAACTGGGGATGAAAAACCTAAAAAAGCTTTGGCTAAAAAAGTAGCTCCAAAAAAAGCTGCAGCTAAAACAGCCCAACCTAAAGCTACAAAAGTAAGTAGTAAATCAGCAGCTAACACCAATACATACAGACCTAAGTCTGTATAATTACATATTCATTTAGATAAAAAAGCCAGCTATGCTGGCTTTTTTATCTAAATGAAATTTTACATAAAGTCAAATGATGCTGTGAAGTGTCTTAACTGAGGCGGCTGCCAAGTTATTTTCATTCCACCTAGTTCATTCTTTCTAGTATTGATTTCGGTTAATGCTTCAATTACATAATCTATATGACTTTGTGTGTAAACCCTACGAGGAATAGCCAAACGCACCAAATCCATAGAAGCTTCTTTTTCACTTCCGTCTGGTTGTGCTCCAAACATAACTGTACCAATTTCGCAAGCACGAATACCTGCATGCAAATACATTTCAACGGCAAGGCTCTGACCGGGATAATGTAATGGTTTAATATGAGGTAGCATGGCACGTGCATCAATATAAATGGCATGTCCACCGGCAGGGCGAACAATAGGAATTCCTGCTTCTAATAAATGGTTTCCTAAATATTGTGTGCTTGTAATTCTATAATGTAAATAATCTTCTTGCACTACTTCTTCCAAACCAACAGCCATGGCTTCCAAATCGCGGCCAGCAAGGCCTCCATAAGTTGGAAAACCTTCTGTCAATATCAATAAATTTCTTGCTTGCTGTGCCCACACATCATCATTCATGGCTAGCCAGCCACCAATGTTTACCAAGGCATCTTTCTTAGCACTCATTGTGCAACCATCAGCATAAGAAAATATTTCTTTTACGATATCTTCAACCGATGTATTGAAATAAGCTTCTTCGCGGATTTTGATGAAATAGGCATTTTCGGCAAAACGACAAGCATCTATAAAAAAAGGAATATTGTATTTAACACAAATGGCTTTGGTAGCTCTTATGTTTTCTAACGAAACTGGCTGACCACCACCAGAATTATTGGTAATTGTAGTCATTACCATTGGAATATTTTCAACTCCTTTTTCTTTAATAAAATTCTCCAACTTTACTAAATCCATATTGCCTTTAAAAGGATGAACCAATGACGGGTTTTTGCCTTCTTCAATCACTAAATCAACGCCAACAGCACCCGTAAACTCAATGTTTGCACGGGTTGTATCAAAGTGTGTATTATTAGGAATGTATTTGCCTTTGCCACCTACAATTGAAAATAGAATTTTTTCTGCAGCTCTTCCTTGATGGGTTGGGATGATGTGTTTAAAAGGCATTAAGTTTCTAACAGCACTCTGGAACCTATGATATGAAGGACTACCAGCATATGATTCATCACCTTGCATAATTGCGGCCCATTGCCTTGCGCTCATACTACTTGTTCCTGAATCGGTAAGCAAATCGATGATTACTTTTTCAGAATCTAGTTTAAAGAGGTTATAATTAGCCTCTTTCATATAGGTTTCACGTTCCGTTCGATTGGTCATTTTAATAGGCTCAACCGACTTTATTTTAAATGGTTCTATTATCGTTTTCATATTATAATTTAGGGCGCAACTTCTGTTTTAATACCTTTATAAAATATGACAATCAGCATACAGATGGCTGATATAAGTTATTTGAGAATAATTCAGATATAATTCCTAAACTCGCATAAAGCTTTTACCATTATGATAACTATTATTCACCGTAAATTTTTACCCAATAAATTAAAAGTAAATTCTTGGGATGTTTTATTTCCATATTTCAATCAATTATTAGAAAGGGAAATCAGTAGCAAAATCGATTTAGAAAATTGGCTGAAAGATAGAAGTGAGTTAGAAGCTTTTGTGAGTGAGGATATGGCGTGGCGTTACGTGCGCATGACCTGTGAT
>CAIVPY010000529.1 GCA_903907885.1 uncultured Bacteroidota bacterium | reverse complement strand
TAAACATTTACAAAATGAAACACTTCATCTTATTTCGATGGCAAGACATTTGAAAATATCTGGTTGTTTGCTAATTTATATGAGTTGGTCAATTCGTTGTTTGAATAAATCAAAAAGGATTCTTGTCCTTTGTGGCAATTTTTCTAAACGGGATTTCCGATATTTTCTTCAATATTTCAGTGTCAATAGGAAAGGCATAATCATTCTGAAACCACATTATATTCAATTCATAATGGTAGCCATCATATTCTTTAAATGGTTTACTACAGCTTGTTGTTATTATACAAGCAATAAGGTTATCGTTATTCGGAATTGTTGAATTAATGATATGGACATTATCGATGCCATAGTCATTCTTTAATAGTTTTGAAAAAAACAATGCTCTTTCATGTTTTTCTTCTAGTGAAACACAACCATCAAAAACTCCGGGTGTTGAAAGCTGAATGAACCTTATTATTTTTACTTTCAAATCCCTGTCCACTAGAATTGATTGCTGCATACGCTATCTGTTTCAAATAAAATTAAACAAAATCAGTCATTTACGTTGTCAACTTAATTTCTCCACCTCGTGTAAGAAAAAAAAAGGGACAGGGTGTATAGTCCTAAAATAGATTGACTTCTGGTATCGTACGGGTTTTACTGTACAGTTGGTATCACACGAATTTTAAGTTACAGTTATTTTGAGGTTATTTAATAATTGGTTTGATACAAAATAGTACTATTCTCCTCGTTTCCTTTCCTCACGTTTTGATACAATCAAGTATTCCATCTTTTCCATCTTACAAACCCTCCCTGCAATGTAATAGTGTATGCTTTTTCTTTTTTATTGTAAACAATCGGCGCCGAAAACCCCTTTGGCGTAGATTCTTTCATTGCCGATATATCTTTTTCTATTGTTGAAGTGGACACATTCACGCCTAACTTTTCATAACAGGCCGCCGCCACTTTTCTAAGGTAGGGAAACGACGTTGTTTATTATTTAAACAGCTATCAATAACTCTGTAGCGGGTATAAGCAGATTTTGTAACGGGCATGAGTAGAGGTAATGGGTTATATAATGATTAAAAGTAGGAAAGAAGATTGGAAAAAGGATGATATCAGAGTATTGGTTTTTTGAATATGGTGTATTCCTCATTTTTCGTGTTGTTTTCACCATTTTTATGATACTGAGTAATGATATATTTGTCGTAATAGTACTGAATAATTTTTTTTGAAGTGTTATATTGTTTTAGGAGAATAAACCTTTTAAAAAAAATTGTTATTTAAATCCATTATTATATTACTTAAATAAATAAATACTATGTTAAGAATAATTCCATTTTTAGTTTTGGTTAGTCTAATTTCTATTAAATCATATTCGCAGGAATACTATTCGTTTTCACAAAAAGCTGGGGGGGATTATGGAGAGAATGGTAAATTGACAGTGTCAGCAACAATTGGTAAAGGTTTCGGTATGAAGTCTTCTTATAATTTCGGAGTAGAATATGGTTTTAAAAATGTTAATGGAAGTGTTGGCGTTAACTTTTTAAGGCAATCATTTAAAGAGGATGCATTATTTGATTTCCAAAGTGGAGCAAAGGATAATATAATAGGAGTCTATGTTAAAAAAAGCTTTTATGAAAAGAGGTTTTCGATATTTGGAGCCACGGGAG
>CAIVPY010000528.1 GCA_903907885.1 uncultured Bacteroidota bacterium | reverse complement strand
TTTATTTTTTAGAATGAAACTCCCCCAAAGTCTTAAACAACCTGCCAAAATTATATTTCTGCATCACAAAAAGGTTGGTATCGTTGTTTAAAAAACCCCAGTATTTTTCGCGGTCAATGATGAGTGGATTACCTTGTTCGTCTTCTTGTTGTTTGGTTTGGCTATCTACTTTTGTGTAATAAGTATATAACTTGGTTTCTTTATTGTTTTTATCATTAAGTGTAATCACACAGTAGGGCGTGCTATGGCGAACAGAATCCTTGAAACCCGCTGGCAATCCTTCTTTGTAGCCTTCAAAAAACAAATTGCCAAAGCCACTTAAATAGTATTTGGCAAAGCCCTTTTCAATGGGAAGTATTTGCCCTTTGGCATCTTTCAATATGGGTGATTCTCCATTTTCTATGCTAAAACCATCTGCAGGATTTTGTGGATAGCTTAATGATACTTTGCTAATATCTTTCTCGGTTTGTCTAAATACCAATTTGCTTTGCCAAGCCAAGGCATGAGAGAAAAAACGAGGTGTCAAATATCCGACAAAACCGGGGATATGACAAACAAATGGAGTTGATGAACCCTCAATCATCATGAATGTGCCTGTTTGTTCTGGAGTAGCAGTTCCCACGTAAATGGTTTTGATGATATCATTGTTCTTGTTATACAATTCAACCTTTATACCCTCCGTGCTCATGAAAGCAATGGTTGAGTTAAACTCGTTTTGAGCTACTGGTCTTAGCACTTGAACATCTTTCAAAGTGCTCAATAGCAAGTTTACTTTATTTACATCGGCTTCAATATTGTTGTTTACCAACCATACCTTGTTCTCAGTTTTGTTGAGAGTTACCTTCCCTCCACGTTTATCAGCAATAAATACTTTATATACCGAAGCTGTGTCTTGCACCGAAAAATCTTTCAATTCAGACTTCAAGGTAGTCCAAGGTTTGCGGTTGATAAAATAATAGGAAACCCCTGCTATCAGCGCTACAACAAGTAATATTTTTAATGTTTTATTCATGATATATTTTTATGCCACAGATTTCACAGATTACTCAGATACTATTATTTAATGCAAAGCCATCAATTAAAACAAAAGTTAACGCTGAACTGATAACCAAGAACCATCAAATCTTAACTGTATTTTCTCTTACGAATCATTCTATTAATGAGTCCAAACAAAAGTATAATCGCAATTGGCAAAGCCATATTGATTACTTGCCACATCAATTTCTCTTTTTTAATCTTGCCTTTGTCTAATAATCGCAAGGTGATTTCTTTGGCACGAACCTCAATAATGCCACTATCATCACACATATAGTCCATGCAATTTAGGATGAAACGGGCATTACCAAATTGTTGGTTAGTATACCTATCGTAACCCAAAGGAAACACTTCACCTGTTGATTTTTTATATTGATTTCTTATCACATCGCCATCAGCAACCACTATCATTTTATTATTATCAATATGGTCTTTAAATGCCAATGTAGGTTGCTTGCTAGCATCGTATCTGTAGCGATAAGTTGAGTTGAAAGCACCTTCTAATAAAACCGCAGTAATATGATTGCCCTTTCCTCTGAACAAAGCAGGCTCAGGGTTTAAGCGAGCAATGGTCAAATCAACCCTTACAGGTGCATTCAC
>CAIVPY010000527.1 GCA_903907885.1 uncultured Bacteroidota bacterium | reverse complement strand
ATGATTTTCACATCATTTCTCACTTTTTTTATTTCCCTACTATTTGAAACAAAGAGAGTAAACATATCACCCCAAATATTTACGATAAGTGATGTATATAAAACATTTAAAAATGGTCAAACTGATATATCATATTTTAATAAATAATTACCATCATTCCCAGTTGTTGAATATTGACCTAAATTAATTGATACATTATTTAATGTTTTGGTTAAAGGTGATGTAAATGTTAAATTTGGTTGTTTTTCATTTAATAAATTATTAGTTTCAGTTTTACTATAAATATTAGTCATTGTTGGTTCAAATGTAGATGGTTTATTTATAATTGTTGAATTCCAATCAGCTTGAAAATTTGTCGGTTTTCCATCAATATTTACATATGCTAAATTTGTTAGTGCTGCACCATTGCCAATAAATGATATTGATGATGTTATACCATTTACATTTAATTTATTAGTTAAATTTGTTGTTGTTCCTATTCCTACATTCCCATTTTCATTTATAAGCATTACTATATTTTCTAAATTTCTATTTGTTGTTACTGATGAATATGTATCAAATGCAATATTACCAGCTCTTAATCGTATTCTATCTGCTCCATTTGTTCCAGTTGCATCATTTCCCTTAAATAATAATAATTCTGTTTTTTCTGTTCCTCCATACACTCTACTTTCAATTACACATTCATCATCATTTATAGTATCTAATAATGTTTTTATTGGAGTTCCAGAAGTTTTATAATTATTTATTATTGTATTTAAATCAATCATTTCTGCATCTGTTAAAGCTTCACTCCAAATCATAACACAACTTAAACACCAATCACTACTTTCACCACTCCCATAACTACCATAATTAACACCTAATCTTAATGTTCCAGCACCTCCTGCACCTGTTCCAGTTGCTACACCATCAATTAGCATATTTCCAGGAGTTGCCCCTACGTTTTTTCCTATAGTACATACCCAATTATCTAAATTAGTAGTATAACCATTTGATTTCCAACCATCATTATAATAAGTGCATCCTCGAGTTCCACTCCAATGACCATGAAGCCAATTAGCACCATTTGCTTGTAATATTCTGCGTCTAGTGCCTCCATTATATCTTGTTAATGCTAATATTGTGAATTGGGAAGGTATTGAACCATCTGGAAATGCTATAGTTGCAACCGTTCCTCCACCAATATAAGTAATTGCTCCTGTTGCTCCATTACCTGCTAATGTTGTTTTCGTAATTGTTCCACTACATACTGCATCTCTACCATTACTAATATAATTAGGAAGTATTGTCGGTGTTGCTGTATTATAATCTTCTGCAAAATACATAGCCCAGGGTGGTTTTTTTGAAAATAATGCATATATTGAAGCAGTTGGATTAAAAAATATTGAAGCTGTTGAATCGGGATTATTTATATATAATTGTTGTGTTGTTATATTACCTGTAATACTACCACCGGTTAATTGTAAATAATTTAATATTGGTGGATTTTTAATATTTAAATAATCTAAAAAAGTTAAATTTGAACCTATACCTATTAATGTTGTTGATGCTGTAGGTATAGTTAATTTAGTATTAATATTAGCTTGTAAATTATTTGATATTGTTGT
>CAIVPY010000526.1 GCA_903907885.1 uncultured Bacteroidota bacterium | reverse complement strand
TCCGAGACCTCAGACGAAGTGCTCGACCGGGGAGACCTCCGCGAGCACATGACCCAGCACCACCGGCCGGCCCGCGGGCGCAAGCGCAAGTAAGCTATTAATAATTAAAAAAAGCAACGTACCGGGCTAGCGGTGTGCGAAAACTATAAATAGTGTATTAGGCTCCGCACCCACTGACCACTAAATATTCTAAATATTTGTAATGAAATTGTTGAATATTTTCAACTTTTTTTACAAGAAAAAACAATAACTATCAATTGTAATATTGGCAATGAAATAGTTGTTTTTGCTGACAAAAATATGCTTAATACAATATTGAGAAATCTTATTTCAAATGCAATAAAATTTACTAATAAAGATGGTCATATTGATATTTATTCAGAACTAAATAATACTGATATTGTTATTACAATTTCTGATAATGGAAATGGAATAAAACCAGAAATATTAGCTAGACTATTTGACATTACAAAAATTCAATCAACTCAAGGAACGAATGGTGAAAACGGTACAGGTTTCGGATTGCTGCTTTGCAAGGAATTTGTAGAAAAACATAATGGAAAAATTTGGGTTGAAAGCGAGTTAGGTAATGGAAGTAATTTTAAATTTACTTTACCAATAATAAACTCATAAAAAATTAACTTCGACAGATTAAAAACGGGAAAAGCAGAAAACCGAATAGAGTAGGCAACTAAACATTAATTAAGAATGAATAAATTTATGATTGATATCCTTTTGCAAGGACTTGATAATGAAACTAGAATGAAATTATTACCAAAAGAACAAGAAATAATAAAAGAGTGGGAAGACAATGGGACACTTTTAGCTTCATATATAAAATCCGACACCGCAGGAATCTACTTGGTTTTATTGGCTAATGATAAATTGGACGCAGATATGAGACTTTCAACTCTGCCATACTACCCATATATGAAAATTGAAATAATGACGTTGAGGTAATTATTTAGAAATTGAACAAGAAAGCATAAGGCATAACACGGGTTTGGTAAAAGTGAGGCTCAGATAGTATGGTTTTGCTTGATTAAAACAAGTATAAGAACACATTTACACATATAACTCTACAACCTTCGACTCACCACCTCAAGTGTGCTTTTTTTCCATGAACTAAAATCTCCTTCTATAATATGTTTGCGGGCTTCGCCCACTAGCCATAGGTAAAAACTTAAGTTTTGAATACTGGCTATAGAGGCACCCAAAAACTCGTTACACTTAATCAAGTGTTTTAAATAGGCTTTTGAGTAATTGGGGGTAAACAATTCGTCAAGTGGGCTATAATCGTTTTTCCACTTTTCGTTTTTGATATTGATTATTCCTTGTGATGTAAAGATAAACCCATGGCGGGCATTTCGGGTAGGCATCACGCAGTCGAACATATCTATGCCAAGGCCTATGCCTTCTAAGATATTTTCGGGAGTTCCCACACCCATTAGGTAACGGGGTTTGTCGGCAGGCAAAATATCACACACCAATTCTGTCATCTCATACATCATCTCTGCAGGTTCGCCCACACTCAAGCCTCCAATGGCATTACCTTCTCGTCCTTGGTCGGCAATAAACTGTGCTGATTCTTTCCTTAAATCTTTGAAAGTGCTGCCTTGAACAATGGGAAACAAGGTTTGAGATTTGCCATACAATGGCTCGGTAGAATCAAAACGCTCGATACACCTTTGCAACCAACGATGCGTCATCTGCATTGAGTTTTTGGCATAGTTATATTCGCAAGGATAGGGAGTGCACTCATCAAAAGCCATCATAATGTCAGAACCTATAATGCGCTGGGTATCCATCACATTTTCGGGTGTAAAAAACAGCTTAGATCCATCAAGGTGAGAGCGAAACTCAACCCCTTCTTCTTTTATTTTACGAATACCACTCAAACTGAAAACCTGAAAGCCTCCACTATCGGTTAACATGGGCTTATCCCAATTGATAAATTGGTGTATACCTCCTGCTTTGTTTATTACATCCAAGCCAGGACGAAGGAAAATATGATAGGTATTAGCAAGAATAATCTGTGCTTTAATGCGTTCTGAAAGCTCGACTTGGTTCACGCCTTTTACCGTGCCCTGTGTGCCCACAGGCATAAAAATAGGAGTTTGTATCTCGCCTCTGTCGGTGCTTATCACACCCGCACGAGCCTTGCTGTTTATATCGGTTGATTTTATCGAAAATTTCAAAAGCGTATGTTTAGAAATGTGTAATAGAAATGGCTTTACTCAAAGTGTAAAGAAATCTGAATCATTTGTGGCGAAATGCTTTGTATGGCGTTTGTATAAATCAAACCATCTTTATACATGGCACTTCCCCATGTTTGGCAGTTTTTTATTTCTGGAGAGAATTTAAAATACTCGAAATAAAAATCGAAACCAAAACCGAACTCATATCCATAAGTAGATGGATTTAGTGAAACAACGGGTTTTTCAATACCTCTGTTTCTTGAAACCGTTGAAGAGAAATCATAACTAAAACGAGGACCTGCCACCACATAAAAACGTGCGTTTTTTCGTCTAGCTGATTTATACTTTACCAATAACGAAGCATCGCAGTAGGCTGATTCTACTTTTACCTCTTTGATTCCTGAAGGGAAGGAGTAATTCAAATTACGTTGTACAAATGAAATAACGGGTGCCATCAGTCGCAAATCCCAGTATTTGCCAATGTTTAAGTTGGTGATAGCTCCAAGACCGATACCTGGATAATTTACTACCCCTATATTCATCAATGTGTCTTTGGCGGTGTAGGCGGTATTTGGACTAACCTGCAGTCTTCCTATGTTAGTAGCTATGGTAAAACCAAAATGTAGCTTCTTCAAGTCGTATTGCTCAAGGTTAGGTTGGGCAACCGATTCTATCAAACTTAATAGTCCAATAAATAATAAAAGAATTATTTTTCTGCTACGTAAAGCGTACACGTTCCAAGGGTTAATGGTTTAGCAATAATATTTTTAAAACCACACAATCGCAAATGAGCTGCAAATTCGTCTCCTTCAGGAAAGTGCTTTACACTTTCAGGTAGGTATGTGTAGGCATTGCTGCTTTTGCTCAATAGGTTGCCCCAAACAGGCAAGATATAGGTAAAATAAAAATTGTACAGTTGCTTGTAAGGAAACATTTTTGGTTTTGAAAACTCAAGTACCACGAGCTTTGCCGAGGTTTTCATCACTCGGTTAATCTCCTTTAAGCCTGCATCTAAGTTCTCAAAATTTCTAACGCCAAAGGCTACCGTTACCGCATCAAAGCTATCTTTATCAAAAGGCAAGTTCTCGCTATCTCCTTTTACCATTTCTATTTTTGAAGTTAAGTTGGCTGCTGCTATTTTCTCTTTTCCTTTCAGTAGCATTTGTTCTGATAAATCTAAACCAATAATTTTATCTGGATTCAACCTCATGGCTTCCAGAGCCAAGTCGCCCGTTCCTGTAGCTACATCCAATATGTATTTTGGCTGACTTGATTTCAATTCGTTGATGGCTTTTTTTCTCCATCCTTTATCTATACCCATTGACAGAAAACGATTTAAGAAATCATATTTCTCTGCAATGCTATCAAACATGGCTTCAACCTGTTGCTTTTTTGATGCTTCAGAACTTTGGTCTGGTTTTATTATTTTCATCTTTTTCGCCCACGAAAATAGCTATTCTTGATAGCTTTTTAGCTAAAATATTTCAAAACAATTAAGACTAATAATACGCTAAAGTTTGGATGCTGCATATAAACCAATCAAAAAAACTAATTTCGCCACATGGAAATTAAGTCGGCAATTTTTCAAAGAAGTGCAAACAAATTAAGCGATTGCCCCACTGAATACTTACCAGAATATGCATTTATTGGTAGAAGTAATGTGGGTAAATCTTCCTTAATAAATATGTTAGTGGGTAAAAAACAATTGGCCCGCATATCATCTACACCCGGCAAAACAGTTAGTTTAAATTATTATAAAGTTAATGAAAATTGGTTTTTAGTTGATTTGCCGGGGTATGGTTATGCCAAACGAAGCAAAACATTGAGAACAGAGTGGGAAGCAACACTTGAAAACTATCTTAGAAAAAGAGAGAACCTTCAATGTGTTTTTGTTTTAGTTGATTGCCGTGTTCCTCCCCAGATAAGCGATTTAAGTTTTATAAATATGTTAGGCGAAATAGGCGTGCCATTTGCTATAGTTTTTACCAAGTTGGATAAACTCAAACCGATACAAGCCCAATCCAACATAGCCGCATTTGAAGAAGAAATGCTTAAAGATTGGGCAGCTATGCCACAAGTATTTCAAACGTCAAGCGAAAAGAAAATTGGGCGAGATGATATCTTAAATTATATTGAGCAAATTAGTAAATCATTTAATGTGGCTAAAGGCTAATAATGTTCCAATTTGGTCTGATAGGATACCCAATAAAAAATGGTTTTAGTAAAGATTTTTTTACTAAAAAATTTAATGAACTTGGTTTGATTGGATATAGTTATCGCAATTTCCCCATTCCAGATATTAAATTGGTTAAGGATATGCTTGTTTTTCATCCTACAATCGAAGGATTCAATGTAACCATCCCTTACAAACAAAGCATCATACCATACTTAAACGAAATAGATAAAAGTGCAAAAGATGTTGAAGCTGTTAATTGTGTTAAAGTTATAAGAAATTCAAAAACTCCTGATGAATATAAGTTAATCGGCTACAATACCGATGTGTATGGATTTGAATTGTCTCTTTTAAGTTTTGTGAAAGATATTATAACTATAAAAAAAGCCATTGTTCTTGGAAATGGGGGTGCTTCTAAAGCTGTTCAGTATGTTCTTAAAAAACTAGGTGTAAAGATTATTATAGTGGCTAGGCAATCAAACAATGATTGTATTGTTTATGATGAATTGTCTAAAGAAATAATTGAATCATCACAATTGATTGTCAATTGCACTCCTGTTGGAATGTATCCCAATATGGATGATTTGCTTCCTTTTCCCTTCGAGTTTTTGAATAACACACATTATTGCTACGACTTGATTTATATACCCGAAGAGTCTAGCTTTCTACGAGAATCTAAATCATATGGCGCTGCATCGAAAAATGGTTTAGAAATGTTGCATCTTCAAGCCGAAAAAAGTTGGGAAATATGGGAAAAATAGAATTCTAATGTTGAAATTTTATATAAAACAGGTTTCAAAATATTATTTTCCCAATTGATATATTTTTACATATTTGTGAAATAGTAGGTTAACTAATAAAAAAGAATCTCATGTCGGGAAAAGCAATTAAAGTGTATTTTTAGGGTAAATTTCTAGTTGAACTCTTTATTTTTTAAAATAGTATTATCCAATTGACAATCAAATTTATCTAGTAATTTCTATAGGTTAACTTAAAAACGTATTTCAATTTTAAGGCGTTATCATGATGACACCATTAGAGGAATTAAGGTCTATCATCGGATAATCGTTAAAATCAACCGATGCGTCACCATTTAGGTCACTAGCTAAGTAACCTATTGCGCCATTACTACTTTCAATATCCAAACTAGGATAGTCGTTAAAATCAACCGCACTATCTTGGTTAATATCACCGGTATAAATAAGGTATTTACCAGTGCCATCATTTACTAAATTACTGCCTGATGCTTGACTAACAGCTGAAGTAAAATCGTAGTTTGTATTACAACCAAAATTTAGGGAATTAGTGCTCCAAGTGCTAATTGAATTGCGATGATTGACTACAATATAATAATTGTTGCCATTTGTAATAGTAGGAAGACGAACGAAAGCATTACCATCTGTGCTAATAGTGGTTTTAAATGAATAGGCTATACTATAATCACTCGGGTTATGAAGATTTAAGGAAATGGTATCCGCAATCGTAGTAGGTGAAATTCCATCGGCATTAAAAGGAGCAGATGCCATAGTGCCATTACCTATAAATAATCCCTGTAAAAGTGCTTTTAAATGTAACTGAGAATTGTTCGAAAGTACTACCGAAGCAGCCATACTAGTATCGCAATTGGTTGCTCCAGTTACCGAATAGGCTTTGTATGTTCCAACTTTGCTCACATTAACATTGGCAATATTAATGACATTGTTTGTTGAAGTAAAACCATTTGGACCACGCCAAAAAATACTGGCACCACTAGCTGGAGTTGCCGAAATGCTTACAGAACTACTATCACAAACATTGATTGCTGAATTTCCATTTATGATTGGCGTATTAGGCAATGAGTTGCAAACAGAAAATATTCTAGTCTCAGCAATGCCCCATTCACGTTGCGCATTCATATATCTAAGGTTAATATAATGAGAACCCGCTGAGATACCACTTGTTGTAATCATCATATCATTTATTACACTATCAGCTGAGGTAAAAGCAGGTATTAAACTACCATTGCCCACACCTGGATCTGTATCAAAAAAATACTCGCCTTTTGTAATCGGAGGTTGATTTGAAGCTATTGGATGTGTAACATCATAAATGTATAAAAGACGATCTTCAGGTATACCCCATTCGTTTGAATTATTTTTATATCTGAAATAAACCCGATGAAAACCTACACTTAATCCTAGGGTACTAATGTTTATATTTTGTATGGCAGAGTCGGTAGATGAAAATGCTAACATAGAAACACCATTTCCTATACCAGGGTCTGTATCAATAAAGTATTCCCCTTTAGTAATAGCTGATTGATTTGAGGCTATAGAATGAACGGTATCGTATATATAAAAAAGACGATCTTCAGGAATACCCCATCCGTTTGAATTATTTTTATATCTGAAATAAGCCCGATGAAAACCTACATTTAATCCCGCAGCACTAATGTTTATGTTTTGTATGGCAGAGTCGGTAGATGAAAAAGCAGGTATAGATACACCATTTCCCATACCTGGGTCAGTATCAATAAAGTATTCGCCAATAGCTATTGGAGTTTGGTTTGTAGCCATTGGATAGATGGTATCATACACATAAAAAAGACGATCTTCAGTAATACCCCAACCATCAGTAATATTTTTATATCTGAAATACACTCGATGAAATCCCGGGTTTAAACCTGGAGTATGTATATTAATTGTTTGAATTACTGAATCGCTTTGCGAAAACAAAGGCAAAGCGGTGCCATTTCCAACGCCAGGGTCGGTGTCAAAAAAATACTCTCCGTTTGTTATTTGTTGGGCGTGAATAAAAAAAGGGAAACAAAATAAGACTAGCAGAATGGCTTTTTTAGGATTCATATTATCTATGTTTTAAATTGAAGCCAATTAGTTTATTTTTTTTGCTTTTACATTTATTTGAAGCGTACCACCAGATTGTGTTGCGCTATTGCCAACAAAATTCATGTATTTTATTTCAGGTAAAGTAGGTTCGCCAGTTAAGTATTGGTTAGTGCTTTGGTATATCGGATAAAGCCCACCAGTAGGCCCAATATCCGACCCATCGGCAGCAGTATTGTGAGCAGGTGATGAGTTTTGTAACCTTAAATTATCAAGGTTAAACGATAATGTAGAGCTTGTATTGAATATACTTAAAAGCAGCGGGTTTGTATTGTTAATATTTCCACTACCTACACATCCACTGCCATACGGCATTGTAGGAATAGTTGTTCCAGCATAGGTAATATTGTTCACCATAGCGCAAGATTTGGTATAAGATACTGTGGTATCTAAAGGCATAACATTATAAAAAATATTATTTGTAATGGCTGCACTGTTTGCGGTAATGGCCATACTGGCAGTACCCCCAACAAATGAACTATATAATGGTGTTAAATTATTACCTCTAATAAAAAGATTGTGGTTAATAATTAAATTCACATTGTTATACATTCCTCCTGAAATTCTACAATTGATAAAAATATTATTTTCAATCCTAAAATTTGTAACATTACCTGAACTGGATGAACGATAGATAGACACCCCATTTCCCAAAGTATTAGCAAACACATTTTCGGTTACCAAAACATTCGTACTTACCTCTGACCCAAAATCCACGCTCCATCCATAAGGAGAAGTAAAGTAGCTTCTTCTAATGGTGAAATTATTAATAATGATGTTCATTAGATTCACTATTCTTGCATTAAAAATAAAACCCGATATGCTTGAATTACTAGCATTTGCAGATGTTAATACTATATCTCCATTGATGGTAGCTGTTAAAGGATTTTGTTTATCTGGGTTATAACCTGGCCCAATAATGGTAAGACTTTTACTGAAACTAAATCCAACATAATTGTTGGTTGAACCTGCTACTAAAAGAGTGTCACCACTATTAGCTGCATTTACTGCAGATTGTATGGTTGTGAATTGACCTGGGTTTATAGGCAAATCAGTTCTGTTATTTACTGTAAATACAGCCGAAAATGATTTTAGGCTAAACAATAAGCCAAGGATAATAATTGTAGTCTTTTTCATACTATTTTAGATATAGGTTTGGTAGTTTCCAAACGCAAATCAAGTAAAATATGAGTGGTCTTTAGCTGACGAAAGTCTATAATTAACAGGTGTAACCATTGGATTAACAGGTGTAGATAACGGATTTATAAATGTCAGGAGTAAATTTATAAGTAATATTATTTACAGTACCATCAAGCAAAATTTAAATTTTGATGTCTTAGGATTGTTTATTTAACAAGTTCCATAGGCTTATCTCCCAAAGCGAATTTCATTTTCATTTTTATTTCATTCGCATTGTACATCTCAGAGTAAGTACTACTGTTGTAGCTTCCTCCTTGAGACCCAACACCACGCATTCCTCCAGCCCTTTGTCCACCCCCACCTTGCATACCTCTACCACCCATGCCACCTGCACTACCCCCTCCATTATATCCACCTCCTGAGTTCATAGATGGTGCGGGCATGGCGTTGATTTTAATTTCGTAATTAAAAACCAGATTTGAATCTACATTGCTTAGCAATTTCTTGTAAAATGTTTCAAATGGAATTACAGCTTCGTAACACATAATGCCAACATTGTCAATATTAATGGCTGCCATTATCCCTGTCGAATTTCCTAAAAGTGAAACATTGGTTCCAAACTCAGGTTTAAAACCAATCAATTGGGCATTTTTGGCTTCTAATAAATATCTTTTCATCATCTGAGTACGTTCTTGTTTGTCTCCCGTTTTGTTCTCAGAGTCATTGTCTGCATTTCGTTGGTGTTTAAGTTTATTTTGATTAGAAAGAGGATACATAAACGTAACTGGAAACCCACTTTTACCTAGAGGATCTATTTTAAATTCCATACCTGCTCTCAGTATTTTCATTTGTGTAGGTCTATCAGAAATCTTAATGCACAAATAAATGTTTTGTAGGTCATTTGAAATGCTGTAGTTTATTTTACTTTTATAATCATAGAACCGCAATGGGTTTGACCAATCGTCAATATGTCCATCAGTTGTTATACTTGCGGATTGCCACTCAAGAGATTCGTAATTTTTTTGTAAGCAGGATGATGCCAGAATGCTTATTAGTAAACTGAAAACACAAAGTTTTTTCATGTGAAAATTTTATACTGTTAGTACGATGATAATATTGTTTCATTAGCTTTCATATTATAATTTAATAAAGAAAATTAAAATTAATTAAATTATACGAATTTGGATATATTAGTTCTCGTAAGCATTAATAAAATAAATATTACAATAGAATTGTTCATGTTATTTGAAACAATTATTACAACAAAAAAATAATATGTAAAACCAAACAAAAAAATTATTTTGCCAAAGTTTGTATGAGAAAATTTTACGCTTTATTTTTTATCATTTGTTTATATATACAAGTATCTGCTCAGAACACTGGTAGCATTTCAGGTAAGGTTATTGATAAAAAAGACAACTCAGAATTAATTGGTGTTACAGTATTGGTAAAAGGTACTTCTTTTGGAACCGTTAGTGATATTAGCGGTAATTTTGTAATCAAAAATTTAAAACCCCGCGAATACAACATCGAGATAAGCTATTTGGGGTATCAAAAGATTCTTGAAACTGGTATAAAAGTTAAAGCGGGAGAAAACACTAAGGTTGAAACCTTTGAGATGAAGCCTGCCTCATCCAATATAGATGAAGTAACCATCATTGGAAAAAAACCTTTGATAGACATTGAGAAAGCACAAACAGTAAATACCATTAGCCAAGAGAATATTGAATTGGCTCCTGCCCGTCAGATTCAATCTATTATTAACACACAACCTGGCGTGGTACAAGCACCAGCAGGTGTTAGTATTAGAGGTGGACGAACCTACGAAACCAAAATGATGATTGATGGAGTTTCAGTTACAGACCCTTTGGCAGGAACTGGTTTTGGTTTGGATATTGGCTCAAATGCTGTGGGAGATATTGAAGTAACAACTGGTGGTATTGGTGCTGAAGTAGGTGATGCAACTGCAGGTGTGGTAAATACTAAAACCCGAAATGCAGGAGATAAAAATGACTTTTCAATAAATTACAAAAGAGATAACTTTGGTTTTAATAAAAGCGCTCGTTCCAATTGGAATAGCCAAGTAATAGAGTTCAATGCGTCTGGACCTATGCTTAAAAAGAAACTTGGTAGCAGGTTGAAATATTTAGTTTCTGCACGTGCTTCTTTTTCAGACGAATTTTATCAAAATCCCGCCAATCAAATCAACTCATCATTACTCAAAGAAAATGGCTTCACCAGCAGTAATTGGACACCATTTCAAGACAATCGTTGGTCATTCCTTACAAAAATAAGTTATGATTTTAGTAAGGGTATGAAATTAACCGCTACCATGATGCGTTCGTTTACTGCCAATCAAGACGTAAATATGTTAAGGGTTTTTGGCAACGATGCCCCATTTGCACCAGGATTTCAATATAATTTCTCTAAACAAATGGACAATGCAAACACTTTCACCCACGATTCGTATTTGCAAATGATAAACTTCAAACACTCGGTGAATAAACGATTTTCATACACCGCTACTTTTTCAAGATTATTTGCCCAATTGAGGGCTGATGCCAATGGTCGAGATTGGCGACCAAGCAATGTTGATCAAGTGTTTGACCCTAATTCAGTTAACACCTTTCCTATTACTATTTTCCAACCAACCAATCATGATAGTGTAGTTTACCCCAATGCCCCATCTGGGTTTTATAACAACAATGGTATTGCTACCCAATGGCATCATCATTTCATCGAAGAATATTCGGCTACTGCACAAGGAAATATTTTCAGCCGCAACTCATTAAATAAATTAACTTTTGGGTTTGAAATGAAATTTCAAAATATGGAATGGATAGATATTTCACGACCTTGGATTGGTGCACCTATCCGCTTAGCTGATGGAAGTTATACCCAAAGTTTCAGACTTGGGCAACAAAGTGATTTGTGGACTGTTAGCCCTCAGCGTGGTGGTTTTTATGTGACCGATCAAATTAAATACAAAGGCCTTATTGCGAGTGTGGGTGGTAGATTTGAATACTGGGCTCCGGGCAAATATATTGACGATGCTGTAAACGATTTGCACTCCCCTATTCGTAATGAAATTAGACAAGACTATTTAAATTCATCGATACAAATTGGTGATTTAAGATATAAGTTTAGGTTTTTACCAAAAATCAATGCTTCTTTTCCCATTGCCGAAAATCAAATGTTGTATTTTAATTATGGACATAGCACCATTTTACCAAATGCCTCATATGTTTATCCCGGTTTAAATCCTTTATACCAAGATAGGTCAACCATTGCCAACTTGGGCAATCCTAACTTAAACCCTGAAGTAGACATTAGCTACGAAATTGGTTTGCGTTCGCAGATAACCAATAATGATGCTTTAACACTTTCGGCATTTTGGAAAGACAAATACGATTTTATTACAAGTGCTGTTGTTTTGGTAAAAGATTTTCAAGGCAGAGATGTAAGTAGAACCATTCGTATCAACTCTGATTATGCGCGATCAAGAGGTATTGAGTTGGGGTATATCAAACGTATTGGTACTTGGTACAACGGACAATTGGCATTTACTTACACTGTAAACACAGGACAAAGTGCTTCTGCCAATGAAAAATTGAAAGACATTTTAGCGAGTGGAAATGTTGAAGACACCAAAGAATACTATATGCCATGGGATATGCCCTATGATTTCAAAACCAATCACGTTTTTAAAATTGATAGAAAGCATGGCTTATTTGGCAAATCGTGGTTAAACAAAATGAGCTTTTATTTTGAAACCGTTGCCCGTTCTGGTGTTAGATATACTCCTTATATTTTTGATAGAAATGATGCACAAACTGGAAGACCTATTTATGTGGTAAACCCCAGTCCCGATTCCCGTTGGAGTAAGGTGGGTGAATATTGGTTCTGGGCTGATTTAACCATTACCAAATGGTGGCAAACCAAATATGTCAAATTCTCTTTCAATGTTCAAGTAACCAATATTTTTGATAACCTGAATGCATCCATCATCAACCCTGTAACGGGTAAAGCATACCAAAACGGAGACAATGTTCCTGATTCATGGAGTGACCCAAGATATGTGGACCCACGCCTTGGCAATTCAGCACCACCACCTACCAACCCCGCTAGATACTTAGCGCAAAGACATATTGTGTTGGGAGTGAATGTAAAGTTCTAGTTTTGTAAAAAAGCTGGAGTAAAGATGAATTAGGCAGGAGTAAATTTTTATGCCAATATTGGCGTTGTGTACTAACAAACATTAGCATTATAACTTACTTGTGTTGTGCATTGCATCACATACACAAATCAACAAGAAAGAAAGACGATCCTAAGTAACTCATGACTTAAAGCCAACCGAAAACGACTTATAGCTTTTTTTACTTTTTCTTTACCTACAAAAACATAATTTGAATAAATGACCTAGC
>CAIVPY010000525.1 GCA_903907885.1 uncultured Bacteroidota bacterium | reverse complement strand
TTCATTGATGAATTAGATTTTCTAGTGCAAATTAGTTTGTGGTTAGTCAAATACCATAAGCCTATAATAAGTTTTTTAATGACTCTTATGAATGCGCTCTAATATGTTTGGCTATGATTTTAAATATATTAATCTTTGGTTAAACACTCGGCACGGCTTGGTTCTTGTTGTAATAATGCTAATCTTTGTTTACCAAAATGAAGGCTTTACTAAAGTTACTTTTTATATGTTTGACATTTTTGTCACTTTCTTGCAATACAAAAGAAATGCTGACATCTTCTTATCCTAAAGCACCTCGTAAAATTATTACTTATTATGGAGGAGGTTACAGATATCACTCATATAGTAGGTACAATTATGGTGGATTTAGATATGGACCAAGCTATAGGATATACCACGGATATGGTGGTGGATACCACAGACACAGGTAGTTTTTTTAATTAGATAAACTCGGATTTTCAAATTTATCAATCCTATTACAATATAAATTCACATGAGATTTCGTAAGAATTTATACTAAAGTGAGTATATAGAAAAAAGCTAAATGCTGACTAATGTTGTATGTTGCTATTGTCTGGGTATTGGGGTATTAAATAATTATCAATCACACACAATAATAAAAAAAGCCTTTCTGCAAATACAGAAAGGCTTTGTAGTTTAAGTGGGCCCACTTGGAATCGAACCAAGCACCTACTGATTATGAGTCAGTTGCTCTAACCGAATGAGCTATAGGCCCGAGAAGTTTTGCTTCTTTGGGGTGGCGAAAGTATATTTTTTGCTTTATTATTACAACCATTTAGAAAAAAAATATGAAAAAAATTAAAGCAGTGATTTTAGATCTTGGAGTGGTTATTATCAATATCGATCAAGAAAAAACACGGATGGCTTTTGAACAACTAGGTCTTAACTTAAAGGATGTGAACGAATCTTTACCCTTTTTTTTGCAATTAGAAAAGGGCAAGATAAGCAAAGAATCTTTTATTTATTCAATTAAACAATTACTAAACAATAATGCAACTGATGAGCAAATCATAAAAGCTTGGAATGCTATGATTTTAGATTTACCTGCCAATAGAATTTCTCTAATAAATGAACTGAGTAATCATTATGCAGTTTTTCTTTTGAGTAATACCAATGTGTTTCATATTGAGGAAATTATGGGTAATATTAACCAATATCATCCTAACCTAAACTGGGAAAGCACCTTTGAGAAAATATTTTTATCCTATGAAATTGGACATAGAAAACCCGATGCAGCTTGCTACGAATATGTGTTAAATGACATTAAACTACATGCTCACGAAACCATTTTTGTAGATGACTCGAAAAGTAATATTGAGGGTGCTGAAAAAGTAGGTATTAATTGTATTTGGACACAAAAAGCGATAGACACGTGGCTTTGGGATGAAATAAAGAAATATGATCCTGACCTACAACTCCACTAGTTCTTTTTGCAATTTCTTGGTTAAGCCTGCTACAACCAAATCGTATGACAAATTAACTAAATCAAGAATAAGTTTATCATTGGCATCTTCATTAAATCGCACAGTATTCCAATTGGATTTGTTCATGTGAAATCCTGGAATGATGGCATCAAATTCTTGTCGTAATTCAATAGCATAATTAGGTCTACATTTTAGATTAACATTTGTTGGGTCTGATATAGAGATTAAGGCAAACATCTTTCCCATCACTTTAAAAACCAATGTGTCTTCATCAAATGGAAAAGTTTCTTCAACTCCTTTCTTGGCTATGCAATGGTCTCTGAATAGCTCAATGTTCATGGCAATTGAAACAATCTGTAGCCAAGTGTAAAAACAAACATGTTTGCTCTTGAACTGTATTGTTTTAAAACGGTTTTAGCAAGGTCATTCGACACATAAACAATATCTCCAGCAGAACTCAAGTTCATATCATACCTTGCATCTAACGATAGTTTCCATACGTCAATCCCCACACCTAACTGCATGCCTAAAACAAAATCGTTAAACTTAGATTGATTGATATAATTACCTAGCTGCGTTTGTGTGTTAGCTAATTGAAATTGAAAGTTTGGTCCTCCATTTATTCTAACAGTTTTGAAAAATTGTTTACCAAAAAGTACGGGTACATCAATATTGTGAATGGTGCTAGTACCAAAATCTTTTATTTCATTTCCTCTTTGGTTGTAATTAACTTCGGGCATAATAAAAAAACCTAGTACTTTTACTTTGGCATATCCCCCAAGTGTTAAGCCTGTAATGGCATCTTTGCTAGAATAAGACATAAAATCCTGTCCAACAGAATTACGGCTAAAACCAGCACGAACACCCATTGAAAAATCTTGGGCTTTTATGCTTGATGTTAAAACCAAACATATAATGATAAGTAAATGTTGCTTTTTCATAGTACAAGTATAGAAAATGAATTTGAAATTCAGTAATTGTTTTTTGGGAATACAATATGAAATAATCAAGTTTTGTATTTGTCTTGGTAAGTTATTGAAGTGTTTGTGGGGACACAAACCAAGGACAAATTTTTCTTAATTATTATGTTCTCTTTTAATTTACCTACTTCTTCACCCTTTTTGGGTTTACACTTACAAAGCTCTCCCAACTAGATGCCTTCTTTTTCGCAGGTATTTTAGATTTACTTATGCTTTTCAATTCTGGTATGACCAATTTGTTCTGCAAAAAATGGCAATAAGCAGCCGCCAATCCATCTGTGGCATCAAAAAATTTGCTATCGTTTTCAAATTTCAATATGCGTTGCAACATGGCCGACACCTGCTCCTTACTTGCGTTGCCGCTTCCCGTTATGCTTTGTTTAATTTTTTTAGGAGAGTATTCATTCACTGCCAATTCTCTGCTCATGGCAGCGGCTATAGCTACTCCTTGGGCCCTACCGAGCTTCAACATACTCTGTACGTTTTTACCGAAAAAGGGTGCTTCAATAGCCAATTCATCAGGCTTGTATTCCTCAATCAAACCAACAGTTCGCTCGAATATCTTTTTTAGTTTAAGGGCATAATCGTCATATTTGTCCAGTTTAAGCACGCCAAGCGTAAGCAACTCTGCCTCTTTGCCTTTGCAATGAATAACCCCATAACCCATAACAATGGTACCAGGGTCGATGCCTAAAATGATGCGTTCTTTTACCAAGTTTTACGTTTGTTAAATGCTTAGGGTTTCGATATTCGTATTTTTAAAGCGTTATTTGCACACAAACATACTTATTCTGTTGAAACAATTTATTTCAGATAATCCGAAGTTTTTGAAAACAATAAAAATTCTGCTATTGGTGACCACCCTTAGCTTTATTGCTTTTAAACTCAGCTACTCATACGACCTGAAGAAGTTGTACTCAGAATACAATTTTGATTTTTCTGTCAAGCAAATCATAGGCTTCGTTTTGGTCTTCTTGCTCATGTTTGTGAATTGGGGTTTAGAAACCAGCAAATGGAAACTTTTGATTAATAAATATGAACCCATTGATTTTTCTAATGCTTTCAAGGCTGTTCTATCAGGCGTGACCTTAAGTGTTATCACACCCAACCAAATTGGAGATTTTATGGGCAGGGTGGTTCATTTGCAAGTACTCAATAAAATTAAAGGTTCATTGGTTACCATCATTGGACATACAGCACAAGTTATTATCACTGGTATTTTGGGAACCTATGCCCTTCTCACTTTTGTGGCCCTGATTGACATTGACATCTATTTTATTTGGCGAGAAATAGCCTTGGTATTATTGGCCTTTCACATACTCATTATTTTCCTTTACATCCGATTCGATTTGTTGTATGGATTGTTGAATAGAATAAAATGGCTACACAAATTCGAAAAGCATTTTGAAGTCTTTAAAGCTTATAGTAAAATCGAATTGAGTAAGGTTATCTTGATTTCTTTTATAAGGTATTCTGTCTTTGTAATTCAATACTATATTCTGCTTCAAAACTTTGGAGTGCAGATACCTTTCATTACCTGCATTGCTGCGATTGTTGCAGTGTTTTGTGTGCAATCTATTATTCCTTCTTTCATTCTAATCGAGATAGGGCTTCGAGGGGCTAGCGCACTGTTTTTCTTTGGCGAATTCAGCAGCAATAAAATAGGTATTCTTTTATCTGCCTACTCGTTATGGATGATTAACATGATGCTGCCAGCCTTGTTAGGTTTGTTTTTTATCTTTCAACTTAAATACAAACGAACCAACTAATGCTTTCCATATCCATCGCCTTACTTGCTTTTTATGTTATCCTAATCAGCTATTTTTTTATAGGATGGATGCTTGTTGTGGCTAGAAAAAAAGCAAGCAACACATATAATAACATGGAAGGTACAGGCTTTAGTATTGTTATTTCAGCCCGAAATGAAGAAAAGAATATTGAAGCTTGTTTGAAAAGTATTATCAAACAAAACTTTCCAAGTGATTTGTTTGAAGTTATTATGATTGATGATGGATCAACAGATAAAACAGCTGATATTATTAATTCATTTATCAAACACAATCCTACATTCAAAATTCATTATTATAAATCAGACTTTAAAAACAAAAAGGCCGCCATCACCATGGGAATAGCACATTCCCATCATGACTATATAATCCTAACAGATGCGGATTGCACTCGAAACAAGCATTGGCTTTCTGCTATCAATCAATTTGTTAAACAAACCGCATGCAAAATGATTTATGCCCCTGTGAGATTCAAAGCCCAGAATATTTTCG
>CAIVPY010000524.1 GCA_903907885.1 uncultured Bacteroidota bacterium | reverse complement strand
TAGCTAAATCATAATTCTTAGCAAACCCTTCTTTGAATTTATTCATTTTATCTTCAAAATTACTAATATCAATATTTTGATTTCTTACCAAAGCAAGCTCTGATTTATATTTCAGTGAATTCATTGCGGCATTACGCAGTACCGTGATAATCGGTATGAAAAATTGAGGCCGAACAACATACATTTTAGGATACCTGTGGGATACATCAACAATTCCCGAATTATATAGTTCGTTATCTGCTTCTAGTAGAGTAACCAGAATAGCATATTCGCACTTCTTTTCTATACGATCCTTGTCGAGTTCTTTTAAAAAATCTTCATTTCTTTTTTTTGTGGCGGTTTCGTCAGCCTCATTTTTCATTTCAAACATGATGGAAATGATTTCGTTTCCACTGTCGTCTGTTTCTTTATATATAAAATCACCTTTACTTCCAGACCTCGAATCATTGTCTTTTTCAAAATATACATTATGGAATGCGGTTGCACGAAGCTTGTTAAATTCATTCTCACAATGTTGTTCCAGCGTTTCTCCAATCATCTTAGTTGAAAGTTTGATTTTCATATCTTTTCGTAGAGCAATTTCTTCATCTCTTAATTTTATAATATCATCTTTAGTCTTTAGTTCTGCAAAATATTTTTCGTTTAATGTTTTTTCAAGTAATTGCCGCTCTGTTTCTTTGTTGATTAAATTGCTCGCAAGGTTATCTCTTTCTTTTTGAATTTCTTGGATTGCTTTAGTTACCATGAGCTCTTTTTCAATTTCTCCTAAATCAATTTTCGATTTCATTTGCGCAATTTCAGATTCTTTCTTAGCTAATTGTTCAGAAAGCTCACGTTCGTTCTTTGCTTTTAATTCTATTATTTCCTTGTCTTTATTTGCAAGATCATCCTGTATAGAATTTTTAAGATTCGCCTCAGCGAGTTTAACAGCATTGTCCTTGTCTTTTTCTGCCAGTATCAATCTACTGTTCAATTCATCTTCAAATTGATGATCTCTTACTTGTTTAAGAATATCAGCAAAACCAGCATCGTCTAGTTTAAACTCTTTCTTGCAGTTTGGGCAAATAATTTCTTTCATATAATTTAATTTGATTTTTGTGTTTCGTGTTTTTCAAAATTCCATCTTTTATGTATTTAATATTCCAAAGACACCTATGACTTAAATACAATGATATAATGCTAATATTCGTTTGTATAATATTCACAAACCTTATCTGTAAAAGGATCTCTAGATCCCTTAGCGTCAATAATTACCATTATTCTCTCGCAATCCCATTCTGACCAATAAAAATAATCACAATTTAATTTTTCAGCCATATTGAAGGCTTCTTCTATCGAGTCAAATGAATCCATTGTAAATTCAGTGCGTGTATTTAGAATCTCTTTTCTATTTTCATCTATTTTAAATCGCTGTACTAAAAATATATCTAATGATGTAGAATGAGCTTCGTAGCTAGCATTAGTAACAGGGAATAGTGCAACAAAATATGGTGCAGCTGGAGCTGTTAATAAATACCCCGGATCACCTGGGCCCGTAATTTTATCTATTAAACTTCCATTTGTGTCAAATGTTTCAAATCCAAATTGAATTTCATTTTTAAGATTGTACATTATTTATGATTATTTATTGTGACTTAAAATTAGAAGAAATTATTTTAACGTTTATTATGTTTTTCAGTATCGTGTTTCTCCTTTTATAAATCTTTCTAACGGAAAATATTTATTACCTTATCCACAAATTCCCTAAGCCATTTATATTTTCCAGATTTAGGATTGTAATCCATTACAATTTTATCTTCCTTTTTTTCTAAATCATGCTTTGTATTAATTTGCATGCTTAAATATTTATAAAAGCATATAAACGTTTTCTATTTACTTTTTACTGTAGCCTAGCCTTGCAGTAAACACAATCAGCGTTATTACATTGCTCTTTAAACTGTTGTGATTGAATCTGATTCCATATTGTACCCAACCACTCCTCAAATAATGGATTAGGCTCGTAATTAAAATAATAAATGCCATTAATTATTTCGGGATAGTGAAATTCAAAACGGTATAAGGCAGCCTCCCTAAAATTATCGACCATCAGTGTATAGTAAATCATAGCTTGGCGCCAGTATTGTGTGCCAGGGTTTTCGGTACTTTCAAATACTTTCAAATCAGGCTTATATTTTCCTGTTTTATAATCTACAATTCTTATTAATCCATTCTTGGTTTCCACCCGATCAAGCTTTCCCTTCAACTTTACTCCATTTGTTAATGAGGTATGATAAGTTTCTTCTATGCTATCGGGTGTGTCATTAATAGGAAATTTAGATAAATAGTCAAATATCAACCATTGCGCATATTTTTTATACCTCAGGCCATTGGTAGAATGAAAATGTAATCGATATTTATCATACACTTTATCTACTACCTGGTTTATGGCATTAGAGTCTTGCTGCCAGGTTATATTCCCTGCAATGGACTCCAACACATCATGAATAAGTGATCCAAAGGAGGTTGCCTCAGATGATATTCCTGGCATTTTTATTACATAATTAAAAAAGAAACCATTTTGGCAATATTCCCAAGTTCCAGTACTACTAGGTGATATTTCAAAGTCAACAAGTCTGTTTTTAATTAATTGCTCTAATTCAACATCGGCACTAACTGGGTATAAGGGCGATTCATTTAAAGGAAGTTCAAAGGAGGGAATATCTTCCATTATTGTAGTATCACTAAAAGGCTCCAGTAACGTTGAAGGAATACGCTCTACATCACTATCTGTTCTTCGGTGTAGACTAAGCTGCAGAAATGTTTTAGCCCTCGTGCATGCCACATACAAAAGCTTACGTAAATCATCCAGTGAATCTCCTTCTGGTACAATATATCTATTCAGCAATTTCGGTACCAACACCTTGCCTCTATCAGATTTATTTTCCCAGTTGTTTCCATGATTGGCCGTTACAAAAACCGCATCATATTGTAGCCCCTTGCTTCCGTGTATGGTAGACAAGATAACCGCATCAGCATTTTGATTTTCATCGTATTTTGCTTCAACCTTTATCCATAACGCAGTTTGTTTATAATACCACAACATATCTGCTAATGAGGCGGCGGTATTATATTTGTCTCCCTCACTAAAATCATCTACAAATTTTTTCCAGGCAATAGCGTCATCTATTGTAGCTTGTTCGTTTATAGAAAGATTTGCAATTTCAGTCAGGGCATTCAGGTACTGTTCCGTTAAAACCTCATCTTTTTCCTGAAGACAACTATCCATTAGTGAAATAAAGTTTTCAAGATATTTAATGCCTGTTTCATCTTGATGCATTTTAAGCCACAAATAAAAATTACTGCCTTTCTCTTTTTTATACTTCAAAAAAGCTTTTACTACTGCAGCAGTTTCATTTTTACGTAACAGCAGTTGAATTAAAAACCCTTCTGCCAGATAACTATCCCCATCATAGCACCTGATAAATTGCAAAGTATTAAACAGCCCGGCACCATAATTATTATCGAGTAAATTATAACTGGCACTAGCTTTCCTGCTTGGAATTTTATAGAAATCAAGCCATTTTTTTACAGGGTCTAAATCGCTATGCCGCCTGGCCAACACCGCAATACTTGAAGGAGTGTTATCGTTTTCTCGAAGCGCTTGTATAGCTTTTGCTACTGAACAAGCTTCCTGTTCGGTATTTTCATACACTTTAATAGTGGCTGCGGCATGCTTACCGTCAGTATAGGCTGAGTTACCAGCGCTTAGTGGACTATTCTTTTCGGGCTGCCTTTCTGTATTCAGACTAATTAAAGCAAAAGACTGCTGTAATAATATGGGTGTACTACGGTAATTAATATCCAACACGATGCTGCGCAGTTTGCTAAATTTATTACGCATCCAAGTAAAATTATTACTATTGGCTCCTTGGAATCGATAAATACATTGATCATCGTCACCTACAATAAAGAGATTCGGGTCCTCCACTCCGTTAACAAGTTGGTTCAGTAAGGTAACTTGTTTAGTGTTGGTATCTTGAAATTCATCTACTAGTATATACTGATAACGCTCCTGTAAACTTTGTAATAATTCTGGTCTTTCAGCAAGCAACAATACTGCTTCTTCAAGCATATCTTCAAATTCATATTTATTGCGACTGACCAATTCTTTTTCATAAGCCTCATACATGGCAGAAATATTGGTAGCGAAATTTTGAATAGATATAATTAATTTTTTACCAGTAGCATTGATTAAACCTTTTTTAGTAATATAATCGGTCTCGTATGGAAGAATGTTATTAATACATTTTTTAGCATATTCCTCTATTTCGTTTCTGCTAATGTTTTCTTGTTTAAGTACATTAAATATTTGCACATAAGATTTTATTCTTTTTGTGCTTGCTGGTTTTATTTCATTGGGATTATCATTAGCTAGAAAATCATAAATAAGTTTTTCTATTAGCATATAGCGCTGCCCGTCTGTAATAAGTGAGCGTCCCACCAAACCGTTGTCATTTGCGGCGTGTTCCTTTATCAGTGAGTTGCTAAAAGAGTGAAATGTATTAATAGTAACCTGATCGGCGGTATCGCCAATCAATTCCCTGAGTCTATTTCTCATGGCATCTACTCCGGCGTTAGAGTAGGTAAGACATAAAATATTGGAAGGCTTCATATCGTGAGCAAGCAAAATCTGGCCAATTCTTACTGCTAATACCTCGGTTTTACCCGTACCTGGGCCCGCCAAAACCATTACTGGTCCATCAATATGGGTCACGGCTTCTTTTTGTTTTTGATTAAGTTGATTAAAGGCTGTGGAAAATGCTTTACTAGTGTTTGACATATGGTATATTATTTATGTAAAAATGAGTGTTTTGTTTGTAAGGGATTTACAAAGCCATTTAAATAGAGTGTTAAAGCTTTAATTTTTCTCTCTGATATATTTTTTGAACATATCATACCATAGATAGTAAAGTACGACAAAAGAAAACATATGTAATAAAGTAATTCCATCCCGTTGGCCGAGGTATTGTTGCAGGCATATAAACGAGATTCCAACAATTATCATTATTGTTTTGGTAATGGTCCGAACTATTGATTTTTTTGAAGGTCGCATATAAATTGATTTACTAAATATTGATAGATCTAAAATTCATCTACTTTCTTAATGATTTCTATGCGAATTTCAGGTAACCCCTTGTAAGGGTTTTACAATTGGTATTGTTTAACAATCTATTTTCACAGGTGTATAATTAGCCTTCGAAATGGGGTTGTTAATGAAAAACATGTCAGATATGCCATAATTTCTGAACGGTTGTAGTGCGTTACAATAATGCTATAAACGTAGTGCCGCTATTAGATTAATAATTTTGGAAGTTCAGAATTCGGGTAGTATATTAGGTGAAACCCTGAATATGCCCAAAATAAAAACCCAAGTAAAAAAAAATTCTGAACCTAATTCCCATTTTTTTAAACCCAAGGCGAAAGTTAAATCTGCTAATGATCGTATAAGGCTAATCGATCAATTATTAGTAAAATATGGTCATATTAATACACGAGAGCGTTTTTTAACATTGGTGAACTACCAATTAGAAAAGCAGATATCTCAAAGTTTATTAGATAAAGATATTAGTGAGCTAAGGCAATTAGTTTGGCTAAGAAATTTGCATGAAAGAACAAGTGTCGAATTGATATATACACATGCGAGGGGATTTGAATATAATGAACAGGGGTACTCATATTTCAGTAATTCAGTAAACGAAGGAGATAAAAATTTATTGATGCTGGCTAGTAGTCTTTTCAATGTTTTCAAAGGTAGTCCATTACAAGAAAAATTCAGTACTGTAGTTAATAAGGTATTATCGGAAAGTTTAACTGGTGGACCGGTACATGATCTAGCTACATCTGATTTTGTACAGATGGAAGCTACACATTCAAAAAAATCAACCCAATGGATACCTAATATACTAGAAGCCATTTATGATAAAACCGCACTTGAAATTAGCTATCAGGGTTTTGGAAAACAAGAAAACAAAAAGAATATATGCCCTTATGTCTTAAAACAATTTCATGGCCGGTGGTATATGGTGGCTTATGACCATAATTGTAAACGAAAAGCTAAAACGAATATGTTTGATTTAGCTTGTATAAACCAGATAGGAGTTTCTGGATATGAATATTTTGTAGACCCAGATTTTAGCCCTGCAGATTATTTTAAGTACAGTCTTGGAATATACCACTTGCATAATCAAGAGCCAGTTAAGGTAATATTAGAATTTTCTGAGCACATTGAACAAGTAAAAAGCATCCCCCTTCATCAATCGCAAACATCTGTATTAAGCGATGATGGGAAACTGTTAACTGTAACCATAGAAGTTTACTCAACTCCCGAGCTGGAAATGATGATTCAAAGTTATGGTGCGGCAGTAAAGGTATTGAGTCCGGTAGAATTGGTAAATAAGATAAGTGATACAGCAAAGAAAGTGGAGATTCTGTATAATAAATAAGTTTATTAAAATTTAATAAAATACATCTATTTTTCGTCCAGATTGTACTGACGAGTTACACCTTATAATGCTAAAAATATTTTAGCTATCAATAATATAGATTTTTTTCGGTGAAGTTGAAGTTTAAAATTATATTTCAAAATATTATTTTTTGTTTAAAATGAACAATATGTTACTCCCAGAAATAGATTTTGAATATTGGTTTAAATTAAACCAAGAACAACCAAAAAAACATGTAAGATATGGCGTGATTACAAAAATTTGTAATATTTATAAAAAAAATAATAGACATAAGCAAACATATTTTTGTGGAAATGAAGTTGAAGTTAATAGACTTAATAGACTAAATTATATAGAATTAGAGGAAGAGATCATAAGTAAAATAAATAGTATTAAAGAGATCGATTTAAAACATAAAGAAGATATATTAGTTATTTTTGATTTAATTAATATATGGGGTGGTCTTACAGGTGGATCGAATTTTTATACAATAAAAAATGACACATCTACTAGAATGGAATACATACTTTGGTTACCTGAATATATCAAGCTAATAAATAAAGCTATTTCGAGAGACATTAACTCATACGGAGATATTACAAAACACGTTATCCCCAATTTGGGAATGTCATTTGGGTCAAAACATATTTCATTTTGGAGTAGGAAAAATGGAAATTCAAAATGTTTAATTGTTATTGATAACAAAATTGCTGGTACAACTGGGGTTCAATACGCTAAAAATGCAGATTACACTACTATCATAAAAGAGGTTCACGCATTAGCAATTGTAAAAAAACTTGAACCTCAAAAAATAGAAAAAGCGTTATTCTCTTTTCATGAATATTACTTTGATAATGATAATACTAAATTTACGGAAAACGTAGAAGGTACTGATTATTCAATAGCAAAAATCGTTGCAACTAATCTGGAAATAATAAATCAAGGAGGAATTCCTAAAATTAAAATAAATAATTTAGTAACCAATAAAAAAAAGATTCTAAAGATTTCGACGCCTATAATAAACCTATACAAAACAGAAAACGTGAATACTAAAGATGGTCTTATTTTTATCAAAATTTCTGCAATTGAAAGATGCAAAATTCCACGAAAATTG
>CAIVPY010000523.1 GCA_903907885.1 uncultured Bacteroidota bacterium | reverse complement strand
TGACAGCATTCCCAATAGACACTTTGATATAAGTGAAATGCAGATGCACGCCTGTTATTCTAAAACCAAGAGAACCATTTGTGAATTTATTTTTGATGAAATTGGGAATATTATTGGTAGCACCAACATGCCCGGATATGGCAAAACCGAGGATTGCTTTCACAAAAGTTTCTCAACCCTGCCAACAACTATCAAAAACATGTATATAGATAATAAACCCTAAGCTATTTGAAACCCGAGACCTATACTTTTTTCGAGAATGTGTATTATGTAGTTAGGCTCATACCCAGTGGCCGGGTTACAAATTATGGTGCCATTGCTGCTTACTTGGGCTCGGCACGTAGCAGCAGAATGGTGGGTTATGCCATGAATGCTGCACACACTCTTGTGCCACCTATTGCTGCACATAGGGTAGTTAACCGAATGGGTTTGCTTACCGGAAAGCACCATTTTGGTGAAAACAGAATGCAAGAATTGCTCGAAATTGAAGGGATAAAAGTAGTAAACGACCAAGTGATAGATTTTAAAAAACTTTTTTGGGATCCAATGCTTGAGTTGAAGATATAATGTAAACAAAAAGCTTAGACCAAAGTCAAATAGCAAACGTAGAATATCAAAACATATACTAACGAAACGCTTGCAAGAACTGAAAAGCTACAACTACTTACTTTTTTTAAAACCTCTCCGTCAAATTTTATTTTGGTTTTATCAATAAACTTTCCTTTGGTATAGTCTTTATTGTATTGGTAATTGCTTTCTCCATAAATATCGTTTGAAAAAATATAGTCTTCGCCATTTTTAAGGAATGCAATTTCACATTCTGAATCTTGTCCTTCTTGTGATGAAGTAAATAAAGCAAAAAGGTTATCTCCACTCATTTTTCCATTACTTATTGTACCCATTCTACTGTCTTTTTCGTATGGTAAAATATCTAAAGTCCCTGATGTTTCAGTTGGGGAATTTTGTAAGTTTAATGAAATAGTATCTCCATTAGATGCGTACAAGTATGAGTTTGAAACTACAGTTGAAATGGTATCGTTAGCAACTGTTGTGTTTTGCTGGCTGGTATTGTTTTCGCTACACGAGGTAAAAATACATGAAGCCGTAGCTAAAGTGTTTAAAGTGTTTTGATCATAGTTGTTGTCATATTTAATTGCTATTTATTGTTGTTGGTACTATTCTAAAACAGTAAGCACAGGCAAAGTTACAAACTTTGAGTATTAGTTCTAACAAGTGACGCTGCACTTCGTACTTGCGAGAACGGAGGAGTCAAAGACTCTTTTTCATTTATCAATCTTTAGTCGCAACCCACAAGCTTGGCTTCAGACTAAAGATAGTAGGGGTCTTTCCACCAACCACATTTAACCCCCAGCACATTAACCACCCTACCCCCAAACACCATACAAAAACGAACACTTATATCAATATTTTGATTGCTCATAAAAAGACCATACAAAAATATAACTTGCTTTTGTGAATACAATTCCCTAACCTTTGTTAAACTAAACTTACAATGATGAAAACAAAACACATCCTTTATACAATAATATTGCTAAGCCTTTTTACAGCTTGCACTAAAGACCCTAGCGGCACTGATGATTGCCCTCCTGTAAAAGATGTTTACTTTAGATTTAAAGACACCTTTGCCACT
>CAIVPY010000522.1 GCA_903907885.1 uncultured Bacteroidota bacterium | reverse complement strand
GTCGCTAAATTCAATGTTATCAATTGCACCCATGTGGTGAAAAGTTTTTTTCCCTCAAAGTTCTGTATTTATTAATAAATATAAAAATTATTAAGTGCTAATGAATAATTTGGGTTCAACAACTCTTGTTAAAATTTGATATTTAGTATTTAAATAAACTTGTGTAAAACAAAAAAGCCAAGTGATTTCTCAATTGGCTTTTAAAGATTGCTTCACTGCGTTCGCAATGACGGCTCGAAAATCTTATTAGTTACTGCTCAATGCGGCTGCACCACCTACGATTTCAGAAATCTCGGTTGTAATAGCTGCTTGACGCGCTCTGTTGTATTCTAATTTCAATGCTTTGATTAACTCACCAGCATTGTCTGTAGCTTTATCCATTGAAATCATACGTGCACCGTGTTCTGATGCCAATGAATCTAATAAACAACGATACACATGGGTTTTAAGAATTCTAGGAACTAAATCTTCCAATATCTCGCCCTTGCTTGGTTCGAAGATGTAGTCGTTTTTAGCATCACCTGCTCCACCAAAAGTTGATTTATCAATTGGTAAGAATTGGTCGTTGGTTAATATTTGTGTTGCAGCATTTTTAAATTGGTTGTAAACAAGTTCTACTGCATCATATTTACCGGCTTTAAATTCAGCCAATATTCTCTCTCCAATGCTAAAACCAGTTTCAGCATTCAAAGTTAAAAATGCATCTCTCGAGTCATTGATAACGGTGTATTTTGTTTTGCCAAAAAACTCAGAACCTTTTTTGCCTATAGGAAGAATGCTAATGTTTTTGCCTTCGTATTTCTCAGCAATCACCCTGCCTGCAAGTTTGATAACATTGGCATTAAAACTACCACACAATCCTCTATCAGAAGTGATAGGAACGATGAGTACGTTTTTAACCTCACGTTTATCAAAGTAAACTTTCAAAGAATCAACATCAATGCTATCAGCCAAATTAGCCAACAAGCCATTCAGTTTTTGAGCATAAGGCCTCATTTGCGTAATAGCATTTTGTGCCCTACGCAATTTGGTAGCACTCACCAGCTTCATAGCTTTGGTGATTTGTTGTGTACTTCCAACCGATGTTATTCTTATTCTTACTTCTTTTAAGTTTGCCATATATTAATGTGCAAATGTGCGAATGAAGAAAATGTGTGGATGAGAAATTCTCACATACACACATTCTCACATACACATATTAATTACTGTATTTCGCTGATAATTCTTTTGCTACTTTTTCGATAACTGCGGTTACATCGTCATTGATATTACCTTTTTTCAGTTCGTTCAAAGTATCTTTATGTTTAGTTTCTAAGAAGCTGATTAAATCTGCTTCAAATTCTCTTACTTTATTTACAGGTACATTACGTAATAAACCTTTTGTACCTAAGTAAATGATAGCAACTTGTTGTTCAACAGTGCAAGGAGCAAACTGGTTTTGCTTCAATATTTCAACGTTACGAGCACCTTTTTCAAGTACCGCTTTTGTAGCTGCATCCAAGTCAGAACCAAATTTAGAGAATGCTTCCAACTCACGATATTGTGCTTGGTCTAATTTTAAAGTACCAGCCACTTTTTTCATTGATTTGATTTGAGCATTACCACCCACACGACTTACCGAAATACCTACGTTGATGGCAGGACGAACACCTGAGTTAAACAAATTAGACTCAAGAAAAATCTGACCATCAGTAATAGAGATTACGTTTGTAGGAATATAAGCAGATACGTCACCTGCTTGTGTTTCGATAATTGGAAGAGCTGTTAACGAACCGCCACCTTTTACCAAGTGCTTAATAGAAGCTGGAATATCATTCATTGATTGAGCGATACTATCATTAGCAATAATTTTAGCTGCACGCTCTAATAAACGACTGTGTAAGTAAAACACATCACCAGGATATGCTTCACGTCCAGGAGGTCTACGAAGTAATAAGGACACTTCACGGTAAGCTACAGCTTGTTTTGACAAATCATCAAATACTACCAAAGCGGGCCTTCCTGAATCGCGGAAAAACTCACCGATAGCAGCACCTGCCATTGGTGCGTAGAACTGCATTGGAGCTGGATCTGATGAAGTAGCGGTAACGATAACGGTATAAGGCAATGCACCATATTTTTCAAGTGTGTTTACCACCTGAGCAACAGTTGAAGCTTTTTGTCCGATAGCTACATATATACAATAAACAGGTTTGCCTGCTTCATAAAATTCTTTTTGATTGATGATAGCATCAATACATACTGCTGATTTACCCGTTTGACGATCGCCAATAACAAGCTCACGTTGTCCACGTCCGATAGGAATCATGGCATCAATAGCTTTGATACCTGTTTGTAATGGCTCTTTAACTGGCTCCCGATAAATAACACCTGGCGCTTTACGCTCAAGTGGCATTTCATACAAATCTCCAGAAATAGGACCTTTACCATCTATTGGTTGACCAAGTGTGTTTACAACACGACCAAGCATGCCTTCACCTACTCTGATAGAAGCAATTCTTCCAGTACGTTTTACTGAGTCTCCTTCAACGATTTTATCGCTAGAGCCCAATAATACAGCACCTACATTGTCTTCTTCAAGATTTAACACAATAGCTTCTGTACCATCAGTAAATTCTATTAATTCTCCTGATTGTACTTTGGTTAGTCCATAGATACGTGCAATTCCATCACCTACTTGCAATACTGTACCTACTTCTTGCAATTCAGTTTCGCTTTTAAAGTTGCTCAGCTGTTCACGTATGATGGCTGATACTTCATCCGGCCTTATTTCTACCATAATGCTTATTTATTTTGAAATGTATGTGTTTAATAATTGTTTTTTAGCCTGACGTAATTTTCCGGCTATGCTCGCATCAAAAAGTTTGTCTTCCACTTGAACGACAATACCTCCTATCAAACTTGCATCTACCGAGGATTTCAGGTTAACCCTTTTGCCCGTTTCTTTTTCTAAAGCAACTCTAATTTGCTGTTTAATTGATTCATCTGTTTCAACAGCAGTTTTTATCGAAGCTTCAATAATATTGTTTAATTCGTTGTATTGTGCAATAAATGCTTGGGCAATTGTGCCTAAATACCTCTCACGATTTTTACGAACGATTATTTCTAAAAATGAAGTAGTAAGAGGGTTGAATGATCTGTCAAACAACATTTTCATTACTGCCATTTTTTTATCTCCATTTATAATGGGGCTTTTAAGCATACCAAGTAATTCGTGACTATTTTCAAGTGTTTTTGCAAACAATTGTATATCACTAAAAATAGCTTCAAGAATATTTCTTTCCTGAGCTAGGTCAATTAACGATTTGGCATATCTGCTGGCTACCCTAAATTCTGACATTTTCTTAGTTTAAAGTGATTGATTTTAAATTGTCATTCACAAAAGCTTCTTGTTGTGTACGGTCTTCCATCTTTTTACGAAGGATTTTTTCTGCCATATCAACCGAAAGAACGGCTACTTGTGTTTTCAACTCATTAATAGCATTTAATTTTTCTTTTTCGATTGCATCTTTAGCACTAGTGATTAATTTGTCACCAACTTCTTTAGCATCTTTGGTTGCTTTTGCTATTATTTGATCCTTCATTTCTGAAGCTTCTTTAAGCATTCTATCTCTTTCGGCACGGGCTTCGTTCAACAATTTTTGGTTGTCCGATTTTAATGCATCCATTGCTTTGCGAGCATCTTCAGCTGCACTTAATGCGCCATTGATAGAATCTTCTCTTTCTTTTATAGAATTAAGGATTGGCTTCCAAGCAAATTTTGAAAGTAAGAACAACACAATACTAAATGTAATGGTCATCCAAAACAACAATCCTATTCCAGGAGTTACTAATTGCATATTAGTTAATTTTTAATTTTGTAAATGTTGGTTAAGCAATTTTCAATGCTTTAAAATTGATACAATAAACACAGAAACACATCTTATTACCAATGTGTTTCTGTATTTGTTTTTTCGTAGATTATACGAAAAGTATCAAAAGACAAACTACAATTGCAAAGAATGCAGCACCTTCGATAAGGGCAGCAGCTACAATCATGTTTGCACGAATATCGCCAGAAACTTCTGGTTGGCGAGCGATAGACTCTAACGCACTACCACCGATACGACCAATACCTAGACCAGCTCCAATTGCAGCTAAACCTGCACCGATACCTGCACCCATTTTAGCAAATCCTGGATCTGCTGCAACTTGTAAAAGAATGTTTAAAAGACTCATAGTTGTTTTGTTTAATTGTTATTGTTATTGATTTTAAAATTTAATGTTTAGTGGTGTTCTTCGTGATGATGCTCTTCTACTGCACTACCAAAGTAAATAGCCGAAAGAAGTGTGAAAACATATGCTTGAAGAAATGCAACCAATAATTCTAAGAAACTCATGAAGGTAGTGAAGGCTACTGAAAATGCCGATACGCCAAAACCTAAACCGGTGTTCATTTCAGCAAATATGAAAATCAAACTGAAAAAACCTAAAATGATAATATGTCCTGCTGTTATGTTTGCAAACAAACGTATGGTTAATACGATGGGTTTGTTTAATACACCAATAATTTCAATAGGTATCATCAATGGTAATAACCAACCTGGCACACCTGGAGGCATAAATATATGCGACCAATAGTTTTTGTTGCCGTTTATCATAGTAATTACAAATGTAAACGCTGCTAAAACCATGGTTACGGCAATATTTCCGGTAACGTTTGCTCCACCTGGAAATAATGGTATCAAACCGAAAATATTATTAATAAATATGAAAAAGAAAATGGTTAACAAGAATGGCATGAAGCGATTGTATTGCTTGCCAATAGATGGTTTTGCAACTTCATCTCTAATAAATATAATAAGAGGCTCAACAAATGCTTGAATGCCTTTAGGTGCTTTAAGGGCATTGGATTTATAGCTACCAGCAATAGAAAGCATAATAATTAATAACACTATTACAGCCACAAACATGGCAAATACATTTTTTGTAATAGATAAATCTAAAAAATCAGCACCAGATAAATTAATCAATTTGCCTTCTTTCAATTCATATCCTTCGTAAGCCTCGTGTCCATGATGAAATTTGTTTGAAAGAAAAACATGCAAGCCTTTATCATCTTTAATAATTAATGGTAATGGAATAGAAACGTGAGTGTGTCCAATGGTTACAATATGCCAATCGTAAGAATCGCCAATATGTTCCATAATTAATTTACCTGCATCCACTTTTTCAGGTTTATGTTCGGTTGCTGACTCTTCATGAGAGACTTCACTATGCGTTGTCGCACCCGTTTCGGTACCCGTAACTATAGCAGTCGAGTCAGTGTGAACCTCATGTTGTGCATTAGCAAGCTTTAAACCTGCATAAGTTACATACAAAACCACTAAAAAAGCGGGTATTAAATATTTGGTTATCTTATACTTATTGCTAAACATTTACTCTGTTGGCTTTTTTGAATCGGGTCGCAAGTTAACCACAAGGCAATAAATTTCAAAAGATGTGTAAAAGAAATATAAAAACATGTAGACTAATACAAACGACAATTGCTTTTGCGTTGAAAAAATAAAATAGATAAGTAACGGAAAAAGTGAAAACAAAAACCTTATGCCTATTGCACCATAAGTACGTGTAATGAAGGTTTTATTATCTTTTTTTAAACCCGATTGAGTAACTATATAAACTACAATTGTTAAAAAAATAAAATATAGTAAGGCAACCCAAATTAACTGACTAATGTCATGTTTTGACTGAATTATCAACAAAATAAGTGCGATAATGATTGTGAATAAAATTAATGTTGAATAAAATTTCTGCTTTTTCATGATCAACCTTTTGGTAAAAATTTTATAATATCTGATGACAAAGTAAAAATCCTGAATATAAGTAGCACAGGCCAAATCATAAATGATTTATTATCAAACGATGAAAGCAAAGCTGTCAACAAACCCACACTAAAAATCATCATTACCAATGCCCAAAACTGGATTTTTACATTATGGCGCATTGTAAAACTCAGAATAGACGACAATAAGGTTAATGTTACCGATACTACTAAAAGAATAGTTGGAAAATTCATTCAATTTTAATTTGCTGCAATAAT